>JBOHTX010000033.1:0-13469 GCA_050733855.1 Vulcanimicrobiaceae bacterium | reverse complement strand
AACGTGAGCTCGGTTCCCGCGAACCGCGCGCGCACCGCTTCGGCAAGCCCGCTGCCGAGCACGAGTGCGATTTCGGGTCGCCCGCCGCACGCGGAGACGATCGCCGCGACGGCCGCATCCTCGCTCACGGTGTTCGCGCCGGGCTTCGCGCGAGCAGGTTTTCGCCCGACATCGCGGGCGGGACCGCGATGCCGAGCAGCGGCAAGAGGGTCGGCGCGACATCGCCGAGCTTGCCGTCGCGGAGCGCGCCGAGCGGCGGCTCGCGCGCAACGAGCACCAGCGGGACGGGGTTCGTGGTGTGCGCGGTCAGCGGCCCGCCGGCTTCGTCGAGCTTTTCTTCGGCATTCCCGTGATCGGCGGTGACCGCCAGGATCCCGTCGGCCGCGAGGACTGCCCGTTCGAGCGCGCCGAGCGCTTCGTCGAGCACTTCGGCGCCTGCGACCGTGGCCGCCAAATTCCCGGTATGTCCGACCATATCGGCGTTGGCGTAGTTCATCACGATGACGTCGTGCCGTCGCCCGGCGATATCCTCGAGCGCGGCGGCGGTGATTTCTCGCGCGCGCATCGTGGGCGCGAGATCGTAGGTTGCAACCGAACGATCGGACGGGATCAGTACCCGGTCCTCGCCCGCAAAAACCTCTTCGCGACCGCCGTTGAAGAAATAGGTGACGTGCGCATACTTTTCGGTTTCGGCGAGCCGCAACTGCCGCAAGCCGGCGGCCGCGACCAGCTCTCCGAAGGTCTGCGCCTGCGGGCGTGGCCCGAAGAGGACCGGGTTCGGAAAGCTTTCCTCGTACTTCGTCATCGTCGCGAAGACGAGCCGTTGGTAGCGCCGGACCGCGAACTCGGAAAAACTCGGGTCGCAAAACGCCAGCGTCAGCTCGCGCGCGCGGTCTGGCCGGAAGTTGAAGAAGATCGCCGCGTCGCCGTCGCGGAGCGGGCGCGCTTCGCCGACGATCGTCGGGACGATGAACTCGTCGCTCTCGCCGCGCGCGTAGGCGGCTTCGAGTGCGGCCCGCGCGTTCGGCGCGCGATGCGGGGCCTTCCCTTCGGCCAGTGCTCGGTAGGCAAGCTCGATGCGCTCCCAGCGCCGGTCGCGATCCATCGCATAGAAGCGCCCGGTCAGGCTCGCAATTGCTCCCGCCCGACCGTGGCTCGCGAGCTGTGCGTCGAGTGCGTCCAGATCGTTCGCCATCGAGCGCGGCGGGACGTCGCGGCCGTCGCCGAACGCGTGCACGACCAGCGGCAGTTCGGCCTCGGCGACCGCCGCGACGAGCGCGAACAGGTGCGCGAGCGCGCTGTGCACGTTGCCGTCGGAGACGAGGCCGAGCAGATGGACCGCCCCACCCTCGGCGCGCGCATGTGCGAGCACATCCGCGAGGACGGGGTTCGAGGCAAAGCTGCCGTCCGCGATCGCTTCGTTGATGACGACGACGCCTTGCGGGACGACGCGACCGCTGCCGAGGTTGAGGTGGCCGACCTCGCTATTGCCGATCACGCCGCGCGGTAGTCCGACCGCTTCGCCGCTCGCTTGCAGCAACGCGTGCGGATAGCGCCCGAGCATGCGATGCCAATTCGGGAGCTGCGCGAGCGCCAGTGCGTTCCCGCGCCGCTCGGCGCGCTCGCCCCAGCCGTCGAGGATCGCGAGCACCAGCGGCCCCGGCCGTGCGCGCCCGCTCATGCCCGCGCCGGACGGTATGCTGCGTCCGACGCCGTCGGCAATCGCTGGGGGGGACCGGCCCGTCACGGGTGAAGCAGTGCTTCCAACAGCGCGTGTCGCGAGCGTGCGAACGGGTTGACGACGGTGACGCCGCCCCAGGTGAAGCCTTGGTGGAGATCCTCGCTGAGAAAAAGGCGACAGCCGGCGGCCGAGGAGGCGCTCAGCATCACTGCATCCCAGATACCGAGTTCATGCCCGGCCGAGATATCCGCCGCGGCGACGACGGTTCCTACAGACGTTTCAACGACCGCAAAGGCGTCGCGCCAACTCAAGATGGCGGCACGCGCGCTGTCGCGAGACCGTGCGGCCTTTCGCACGAGGACGTTGAACAGTTCCCCAAGTGCTTGAGCCGGAACGACGACCGTGGATTGTGGAAGGCCGCGCAGGAGTGTGATCGCCTGCTCCTGTCTTTGGGGGCCGTTAACGCCTTCTGCATACGCAAGGACATTCGTGTCGAGCGCCACCCTCACGGAGCATCATCGTAGAGGTCGTCACGCCTCCACTCGACGTGAACGGGCTCTTGTGAAAGCAGGCGCTCAAGAAGGGCCGCGCGCGCAGAGGCTTCGTCGCGGGCGCCGAGACCGACGGGCGTCAGTTTCGCGACCGGCTCACCATGCGATGTTACGACGTAACTGTGACCTTCGCGAACCCGACGCAGCAGCCGAGAAAAACTTCGGTTGGCGTCCGCCGCCGAAATCGCCTCATCCATGCGGTGCCTCCAGGTCGAGAGTAGTGATTCTCACTACTATTGCAGGCGCGCGGCAGGGAAGTCAAGCCCGGGCGTTTGTTTCCGCCCGAAGGTCAGAACGCCGCAGCGGGCCTCAATATTGCGAGGCGCGGCCGAGTTCGCCGCGTTCTTCGAGCCGCGCGAGCAACAGGTGATAGTAGAGCATGCCGCGCTGCGACCCGAGCGCCGATAGCAGGCGATCGACGTCGAGCGCTGCACGGCCGCTGACGGCCGCGAGCGCGCGGGCGACGCCGGAATCGTTCATCGGAAAGACGTCGAGCCGGCCGAGACCCCGCAATAGGATGACGGTCGCCGTCCAGGGGCCGATCCCTTTCATCTGGCAGAGCCGCTCGGCAGCGTCGGGGCTCGGCAGTCCCTCGAGTTCCGATTCCACGAGCGAACCCGAGCACAGGGCTGTGGCGACGCGCCGTAGGGTCGCGATCTTTGCGGCGCTCAGTCCGGCCGCCGCGAGCGGTCCGTCGTCCGCTCGCGCGAAGCGCTCGACGGCCGGGAAGGGGTGCAGCACGACCCCGTCGCTCTGGAGCGGTGCGCTCAAGTGCACGACGAAACGGCGCAAGATCGCGCTTGCGGCGTGGATGCTGACTTGTTGGAAAACGATCGCATTGACGCACGCTTCCCAGAGGGTCGGATAGCGCGGCGGCTTGACGCCGCGCATCCGGGTCGCAAGCGGCGCCAGCCACCCGATCCGCCGGGCCGCCCGCTCGAATTGGGCAAGCTCGCGGTCGACGCCGAGCATCCGGCGAACGAGCGCAAGCGCCTGTGCGTGCTCGCTGCGCGGACCCTCGAGCGCGACCTCGAGCGCGTCGGGACGTTCTTGCGCGACGCGAACGAACAGCGGTCCGCCCGGTCCGGCAAAGGCCCGCAGGTAGCGGCCGTCGGAGGTCAAGGTGTCGACGACGTTGGCCGACAGGCGCCGCAGCACGCTCACGGTGAGATCGAGCCGGTAGGGAATGGCAACGTCGATCGTGGCTTGCGTGCGGTTTTCCTTCGCCCTCGCCGTCACCATATCGCGCTACATCTACCGATCGGCGGGGCTTCCCTCTCTTGGCACCACTACGTGGAAGTCTGCGCATCGAGCGCGATCGGGGTGCCGCGCAGCAGCTCGGCGACCACCGCGGGCGTCGTGAACGGAGCACGCCGAGGAACCCTGTCAAGGGGGGGGCGAACCCTTCGGCATCCACCAACCTTCCGTCCGCATGGGCAGAGAGGCGATTCCATAGTGACGAGCGCGCTAACCGCGCTTGCCGGATGCTCCGGCCAGAGCTTTACCGCAGCGAGCCGCCCAGAAGGCTCGTCGAGTTCCGCGTTCGAATGTGCGCCGCCATGCTACCCGCCGCCGAATTACATTGCTACGGGCCGGGGTAAATCCCAGCGCGTGGCCACACTTCGAGCAGTATGGGTCGATATCGGTCGGATGGACCCCCGGCACCTCGTTCGCAAGCGGCGCGAACGAGTCACGTACATCGCTGTATTATACGGGTCGGACCACGACGACGGCGTCCTCGCTGACGCACAACCTTACGATCGCGGGGGTCGGCTCGGTTAGCGCGACGGCCAGCTTCGGGAGCCCATCCGGGGACTCGATTCCGTACTCGGGCGGTACGATTACGAACACGAATAGCACCACGCTCACGGCTACGGTGACGGCGCAGGGAACGCCGTGTCTCGTAACGCTCACGACGCCGGATGGCACGTTTCAAAACTTCGCACTCACCTACGAAAACCTGAGCACGGGCGCGACATGGTCAACCTCATACTCGCTTCCGAGAGCGGTCGCCGGTATGCTCGCTTCGAGACACACGCTGACTGAACCTCATTTTCACGACGAATTCAAAATGTGCTGCGCTTGCCTCCTGGTTCTTTCGATTTTCTTGGGAGGCGTGGCTCTTGCTTTGGCTGCTGTCGCGCTGCCCGAGGCGCTCGCCGGCGCAGCGTATGCCGCGGCCGTTGGAGCGACCAGCTACGGACTGGCTGCTGGCGCGGTCGTCGCCGACATAGCCGGGCTCGTGGGTGGATGTTGACCCACATTCTTAGATCGCACTTTGCGACGGGTCTTCTGTTCAGCGCGCTAGCCGCCCTCATGATGCTTTACAACAGTCGCTATTTTCCGTTGCCATCGTATGTCGTTGGACTTGGTAGCGCGGGGATGGCGATCGTTGAGTTCCGGCGGTGGCATCGCGCCCGCAAGTCCCTGGAATCGCGGGATCCGCCGTCAGCGACCCAGTCGTGATGGCGGTACGCGTCGCAGGGCTACAACGGTAACCGATGTCGGGCCGCTTCGGCGTGCTCGTCCGCCGTTTCGCCGACGCGACGATTGGAAGGATGGTAGCGGGGCTAAATTATGGCGCCGTTGCCGCCGGCCTTGGCCACCTCATATCGTGTTGAGGGCCCTGGTGCGCCTTTTTACGACGCACTTCGCGCAGGGTCTGGCGTTCAGCGTAAACGCGGTCCTGTTCTGCGCAATGGGTCGCGACTTTCCACCGTCGTACGCCGTTGGATTTGGTAGCGCGGCGATGGCGGTCGTTCAGTTCCGGCGCTGGCATCGCGCCGGCAAGTCGTTGGAATCGCGGGATCCGCCGTCAGCGACCCAGTCGTGATGGCGGTACGCGTCGCAGGGCTACAACGGCAACCGGTGTCGCGCCGCTGCGGCGAGCGCGATGAAGCTTTCCAGCTCGAGGCTGGCGCCGCCGACGAGACCGCCGTCGATCGGTTCTTCGGCGAACAGGGCGGCCGCGTTGGCGGGTTTCATGCTGCCGCCGTAGAGGACGCGGGCGCGTTCCAGGCCGGGTACGGCCGCGCGGATTCCGCCGATCGTGCGGGCCGCGCCGTACGGTTCGTCGACGAGTCCGCTGCCGATCGCCCAGATCGGTTCGTACGCGACCACGCAGGTCGCTGCCGCGTCCGCGCCGACTCCGGCGAAGGCGGCGCGCGTTTGCGCTCGCACGCGTTCGTGCGCGAGACCCTGCGCGTGCTCGTCGGCCGTCTCGCCGACCGCGATGATCGGCACCAAACCGAAGCGCAGCGCCGCGTGGACCTTGGCATTGACGGCGGAGTCGGTTTCGCCGCAGAAGGCGCGCCGTTCGGAGTGGCCGAGGACCACGTACCGGACGCCGAGTTCGCGCAGCATCGGAGCGGAGATTTCGCCCGTGAACGGACCGAACTCGCCCTGATGCATCGTCTGCGCGCCGAGCGCGATCGGACCCTCGCGCAACACCTCGGCGACTGCCGCGAGCGCCGTGAAAGGCGGGCAGACGACCAGCTCGACCGCTTCCGTCAGCGACGCGCTCCGTGAAAGGAGGGCTTCCGCGAAGGCGCGGCCCTCGCCGGCCATCTTGTGCATCTTCCAGTTGCCGACGATCAGCGCACGACCGCGCGCGCGGTTCACGCGCGGACCGCGGCGGCTTCGAGCGCGGCGACTCCCGGGAGCCGTTTGCCTTCGAGAAACTCGAGGGTCGCGCCACCGCCGGTCGAGACGTGCGTCATCGCTTCTGCGAAGCCGAGTTCGTGGGCGGCAGCCGCAGCATCGCCGCCGCCCACGACGCTGATCGCACCAGCCTTGGTCGCGTGCGCGATCGCCTCGCCGACGACGCGCGTTCCCTCCCGATACGGCGCTTTCTCGTAGACGCCCATCGGGCCGTTGAAGACGATCGTGCGCGCGGCCCGGAGCACGCCGGCGTATTCCGCGGCGGTCTGCGGGCCGATGTCGAGAATCATGCGTTCGCCGAGCGCCGCGAGCGCGACGGTCTGCGCGAGCTCGTCGGCATCGAAGCTCGGCGCGACGACCGCGTCGCTCGGCAGGTGGAGCGGAACGCCGCGCGCGGCGGCCCGCGCGAGAATCTCGCGCGCCGGCCCAAGGTCGTCGTCGCGCAGACTCCGCCCGACCTCGATGCCTTGCGCGGCGAGGAACGTATTGGCCATTCCGCCGCCGATAACGAAGGCGTCGACCCGCGCGAGCAGGTTGGTGAAGATCCCGATTTTGTCTTTCACCTTGGCGCCGCCGATCGCGCACACGAACGGGTGCACCGGATGATCGACCAGGGCCGCCAGCGCCCGCAATTCCGCTTCCATCAGGTAGCCCGCGACCGCCGGCAAGTCGTGCGCGATCCCTTCGGTCGAGGCGTGCGCGCGATGTGCGGTCCCGAAGGCGTCGTTGACGTACAGTTCGCCGAGCGACGCGAGCGCGCGTGCGAAGCCGGGCTCGTTGGCTTCCTCCTCGGGATGGAAGCGCACGTTTTCCAGCAGCACCATCTCGCCGTCGCGCAGCGCCGCGACGGCGGTCTCGGCGCGCGGCCCCACGCAATCCTCGGCGAACGCAACCGGCGTCCCGAGAGCCTCGGCGAGGGCCGCAGCGACCGGCCGCAGCGAGAGTCCGGGGACGACCTTGCCGTCCGGCCGTCCGAGATGCGAGAGCACGATCGTGCGCGCGCCGCGGTCGCGCAGGTCGCGCAGGGTCGTCAGCGCCGCCGTGATCCGCGTCGGATCGCCGACGGCACCGCCCTTCATCGGAACGTTGAGATCCTCGCGAACGACGACGCGTTTGCCGTGCACGTCGAGGCCCCGCAAGGTGCGGAACTTCAAACGAGTCTCCCCGGCTAGACGGGTGCGGGCTGTTTGGCCAGGACCATCGCGGTCACGTCGGCGAGCCGGCACGAGTAGCCCCACTCGTTATCGTACCAGGCGGCGACTTGCACCAGATCGCCCATGGCGTTGGTCAGTTTCGAATCGACGATCGAACTGTAGGGCGAGCGCTTGAAATCGGCCGAGACCAGTTCCTCGTCGGTGTAGCGAACGATCCCGGCCAGATCGCCGCCCGCGGCTCGCCTCAGGATCTCGTTGACTTCGTCGCGGGTCGTCGGGCGCGCGACCTGCGCCACCAAGTAGATCATCGAGACCGTCGGGGTCGGCACGCGCAGCGCGAAGCCGTCGAAGGTTCCCTTGACCTCGGGGATCGTGAGGTACAGCGCCTTGGCGGCACCGGTCGAGGTCGGCACGATGTTGGTGGCGGCGGTGCGCGCGCGCCGCTTGTCCTTGTGCGGTGCGTCGAGAACGTTCTGGTCGTTGGTGTACGAGTGCACGGTCGTCATGAAGCCCTTGACCCAACCCAACTCGTCGACGAGCGGCTTGACGACCGTGCCGAGGCAGTTGGTCGTGCACGAGGCATTGGAGATCACGTGGTGCTTGGCCGGATCGTAGTCGCCGTGATTGACGCCGAGCAAGAGCGTCACGTCGGCGCCGCTCGCCGGCGCCGAAACGATGACCTTCTTGGCGCCGCCGCCGTCGATATGGGCGCGCGCTTTGGCGACGTCGGTGAAGAAGCCGGTCGATTCCACGACCAACTCGACGCCCAGTTCGCGCCAGGGAAGTTTTGCGGGGTCGCGTTCGGCGAGCACCCGGATGCGCCGGTCGTCGATTGTGATCGCATCGGCGCTCGCGGTCACCTCGCCTGGGAAGGTGCCGTAGTTCGAATCGTACTTGAAGAGGTGAGCGCTTTCGGCGGGATCGGTCAAGTCGTTGACCGCCGCGATCTCGACGCTCGGATGGTGTTCGAACAGCGCCTTAGCGAAGTTGCGGCCGATCCGGCCGAACCCGTTGATCCCGATGCGCATGCGCACTCCTTGTCTAGAACGTGGGCGGTCCCCCCGATTACCGGGTCGCCGCCCGCGAGCCCTTTCGGCGAGCGCCTCCAAGCGGCGCCTCCGATCCGCCGTGGCTGCGCTCGATGCGCGCCAGGGCGGCGATGCGGCGGGCAATCGTCGCTTTGCCGACCGCCGGCCGGGCCCGCCGGCCAAGCTCCGCGAGCGTCTCGCTCGGGTGGCTCAGACGGAGTTCGGCAAATTCGCGGAGCGCCGGCGGGAGCGAGGCGAGGCTGCGACGTTCGAGCACGCGCGCGATCAGCGCGCCTTGTTCGGCGGCCGCAGCGCCCGCGCGCTCGGCGTTGGCGGCTTCGGTATTGACCAAGCGCCGAATGCGGTTTTTGGTCTCTTTTCGCGCACGGACATCCTCCAAGTAAAGGAGGGTGACCGCTGCGCCGATCGCCGCCAGCAAGCGGCCGATCGCATCGATCTCCTTGAAGTAGATCACCTCTCGCCCGCGCCGCTGCAGCAGACGGGGGGCGAGTCCTTCACTGCGGAGCAACCGTTCGAGCCGCTCGTACGCGCCCGGCGGCGGGACGAATTCGAGGTGATATCCGCGCGCTGGCGCGGCGAGCGACCCACAGGCGAGAAAGGCCGCCCGCAATTCGAGCCGGCGGTCGCTGCGCCGCCGCGGCAGCGCCTCGCTCCGGTCCACGTGACCGAGCGCGATCTCGTACGAGGCCTCGCCGGCGGCATGCCTGGTCGTGACGCCCTGCAATTCCGCGTCGCTCGCGCTTGCGGCGAGCGTTCGCGCGAGGCGCGCGATCGCAGCGCGCCGTGTGCGCACGGTTTGCGGCGTCCGCCCCGGCGGCGCATAGCGCGCAAGGCCCGCACGCAACGCTTCGCGGCCGTGCGGATCGCTAGGCAGTTCGCGTGCCAGCGCGTCCTTGGCGTCGGCCGAGAGGGTCGCGCCGCCGCTCAGCGCAGTGCGTCCAGCGGATCGATCGCCTCTTCGGCGACGAGTTCGTACAAACGCTCGCCGCGCGCGACCGGCCCGCGCGCGGCAGGCAAGGCGACGATTCGAACGACGATCCGGCGGCGCAGGTAGTCGATTTGGAGCAGATCGTCCGGGCGGACGCTCGCGCTCGCCTTGAGCGCGCGGCCGTCGCGACGGACGCGGCCTTCGGCCAGCGCGTCGTGCGCGTGGTGCCGGTCCTTCGCGAGCCGCGCGAGCGTCAGAAAGCGGTCGAGCCTCACCGCGGCGGAGCGGGCGGAACGACGCACGTTCCGCGTGCGCGCGCGACCAGCAGCGGCGGCTCGAGGACCTCGGCGGCGCTGGGACCGCGTCCCGGCCGCGCCGCGATCACTTTGCGAGCCTCGAATGTGATCGCGCGCGAACGGTTGCCGACCCGCGTGATCGTCCCTTCGGCTTCGAGGTAATCGCCGGCGTAGACCGGCGCCAAGAATTCGATCGAATCGTACGCGGCGAAGAGTCCTTCGTCGCCGTCGCTGCGGATGAGCAGCTCGGTCGCCAGGTCGCCGAAGAGCGCCACGATCCGGGCACCGTCGACCAAGTTGCCGCCGTAGTGGGCGTCGTGCGCGCTCATCCGCAGGCGCAGGGTTGCGCGCAGGCCTTCGCGCGCGCTCACGCGGCCTGGCTTTTGGCGAGTTGCCAGAGCGCTTCCAATTCGCCGAGCGAAAGGTCGCCGAGCGCGCGGCCCTCGTCCTCCGCTCGCCGTTCCATGTACGTGAAGCGCCGCTTGAATTTCTCGCTCGCTTCGCGCAGCGCGCCCTCCGCATCGATGCCGAGCGCGCGCGAGAGATTGACGATCGTGAACAGCACGTCGCCGAATTCCTCGCGGATCGCCGGGCCGTCGCCGGCGCGGCGCGCCAGCTCGAGTTCGGAGAGCTCCTCGGCGAGCTTGTCGCGCACGCCGTCGAGCGCCGGCCAGTCGAAGCCGACCCGGGCGGCTTTCTCCTGCATCTTCTGCGCGCGCTGCAGCGAACCGAGCCCTTTCGGAATCCCGTCGAGGCGGCTCGTGCGGCCGGCGGCGGCCGGCTCGAGCGCTTTGAGCTGCTCCCAGTTCCGCCACACTTCGGCGACGCTGGTCGCTTCGCGGTCGCCGAAGACGTGCGGATGGCGACGGATCATCTTGTTCGCGAGGCCGTCGATGACGTCGGCGATCGAGAAGGCGCCGCGTTCGGTTGCGAGCTGCGCGTGAAAGACGATCTGGAGCAAGAGGTCGCCCAGCTCTTCGCACAGCTCCGCCTCGCGCTCGCCTTCGATCGCATCGACCAGTTCGAAGGTCTCCTCGACCAGGTACGGGACGAGCGAGCGATGCGTCTGCTCGCGATCCCAGGGACAGCCGCGCCGCAGCCGCGCCATCACTTCGACCAGTTCCTCCCACGAAGCGCGGTGCGAGCCGGGCGGCAAGGGGACGAGCGGGATCGCGAGCGCCGCCGTCAGGGTGGCGCGCGGCACGCCGCTGACGAGTTCGGTCCGCGCGCCGCTCCGTTCGAGCGCGCGCAACAAGAGGGCCAGCCCCGGAACGTCCGAGAGCGGATCGCCGAGCACCCCGATCCCGAGATCCTCGCCGTCGAGGCGCGCGACGAAGCGTTCGATGATATCGCTCGAACCGCGCACGAACAGATCGGCGTCTTCGACCAGCCCGCGCACGAGCGCGATCCCTTCGCTTTCCAGGAAGAGCGCGAGCGCCGGCGGGACGCCGACCGGAACGACGCGCCCGGCCGCGCGCAGCGCTTCCAGGCTTCCGAGCGTGAGCAACTGCGGATCGCCGGGCCCGAGCCCGACGATCCGAATCAGCGCCACCGCACGCTCACCTGCCGCGGGCGATTACTTTGTGGCTCGCGGGCTGGGCGCCGGCGCAACGGTCGCGGCCGGTGCGGGGAGCGGCGGCGGCGTGTTCAGCACGGCTTTGAGCGCGTCGTCGTAGACCTGAATGTTGGCTTTCGCGCGCAGGCTCTCGAGGAACGACGGGATCTGCTCCTGTTGTTGCTGCTGGGTCAGCAAGGTCTTGATCTTATCCGCGGAGTTCGCCATGGTCGCGACCTGCGCCGCTTTGTGACCTTCGACTTGAATGACGTGGAAGCCGAAGGGCGATTTCACGGGCGGCCCGATCTCGCCGATCTTTTGCGTGAAGGCCGCGTGCGAGAAGGTCGGCACCATTTGGGTGGCCGAGAAGAAGCCGAGTTCGCCTCCGTTGACCGCGGTCGCCTTGTCGGTCGAAAACTGCTTGGCGAGGTCGGCAAAGTTGCCGCCGGCCTTGAGCTTCGCCTCGACCGTCTCCGCCGTCTTGAGGTCGGGAACGAGGATGTGCCGCGCGCGCACTTCGGCCGGAGTGTCGAGGGTCGCGTGGTTGTGATCGAGGTAGGTCGCAACGTCGGCGTTCGAAACCTTGATCTTATCGGAGACGGCCTTTTCGACGATCAGCTCTTGGCGCAAGAGTTTGCGGACGCCGTCGAGGGTGAGATGCTGCTGTTTAATCAGCATGTCGAATTGGCCGTTCGGGTACTGCTTCTGGAGGGCCGCGAGTTTGGCGTCGACCGCGGAGTCGGGGATCGAGACGTTATTGGCCTGCGCGTACTGATCGATCAGCTGCCCCTGGATCAGCTGATTGAGGATCTGGGCCGCTTGCGGCAGGGCTTCGAGGCGCGAGATGTACTCGCCGCGGGGGATCGGCGAGCCGTTGACCGAGGCGACCGGGCCGCCGGTCGAGGCGGCGGCGCTGCCGGGGTTCCCCGAGCAGCCGGCGACGGCGAGGCCGAGCAGGCTGCTGCAGAGGGCGGCGATCAGGGTCGAGCGATAGGACATCGGGTTCTCCGGGTCGGCGACAGAAAAGAGCGGAGTCGGCCCGACCCCGCAACCCTGGGCCCTTCGCCGCCGGAGGGGCCGCGGACCTGCGCTGCGAGCCTCGCTCGGAGCGCGCGGCGCGGCGCGGGCGGGCGCTCGCAAGAAAACGCTCGTTCGCCCGGAAAGCGCGATCGCGAGCGACCACAAACGAGGGGAGCCCGAGATGTTCAAAGGTCAAGTTGCGATCGTCACCGGCGGAACCCGCGGCATCGGCGCCGCGATCAGCGAGCTGCTCGCGCGCGAAGGCGTGCGGGTCGCGGCCGGGTACAGCCGCGGAACGGAAGCGGCGGATGCGCTCCAAGCCAAACTCGACGGCGAGGGCGCGACCGTCAGCTTGCACCAGGGCCGGGTCGATCAAGCCGAAGATTGTCGCCGCGTCGTCGGCGAAGTGCTCGAGCGCTTCGGGCGGGTCGATTACCTCGTGAACAACGCCGGGATCACGATCGACAAGACCGTTCGCAAGATGACGCACGAAGATTGGAGCACGGTGATCGCCGTGAATCTCTCGGGAGCGTTTCACATGACCAAAGCCGTGATCGATCACATGATCGAGCGCGGCTCGGGACGGATCGTCAACATCAGCTCGGTGATCGGCGAAACCGGCAACATCGGTCAAGCCAACTACGCCGCCTCCAAAGCCGGGCTCTTCGGATTGACCAAGAGCCTGGCGCTCGAGATGGCGCAACGCGGCATCACGGTCAACGTGGTCGCCCCCGGCTTCATCGGGACCGAAATGGTCGAGGCGATGCCGAAGGAGGCGCTCGACAAAGTGGTCGCACGCATCCCGATGCGGCGGCTCGGCCGCCCCGAAGAGATCGCGCGCGTCGTCCGCTTCCTGCTCGAAGACGAGTCGAGTTACATCACCGGCGCGGTCTTCTCCGTCAACGGCGGATTGGATATGTGACGGTCAGCGGACGACCGGTTCGAGATCCGGGAAGTTCTCGGGTCGGGTTCCCCAGTCTGCGATCGTTTGTGCGAACGGATCGAGGAGCACGACGTAGCGGACTCCGGCAGCGAGCCAGCGCTCGCACTTCGCCCGTGGGCCGGGACGGCCGCGTTCGCTTGGAGAGACCGAGTTCTGCCACGATGTCGGGAACGAGCGCGAAGTACCCCTCCGGATTGACCGCCGCCGCCTCGGCAGCCCGCCAGCGCTCTGCGGCGGTAAGGGCCGCATCGGGCTCAAGCACATCGCCGCTCGGCAGCTCGTAGCCGCCGCTCGCGCCGGTCAACGTGTAACCGCCTGCCGCGGCGAACGGCGCAAGCAGCACCGTGAGATGCGCCTCGCGGTCGCCCGTTCGCGAACCCGGCGGGGGGCTCATGACGAGACAGCCGTCGATCCGCTGGACCTTCCAGCCGGGGTTCGCCTCCGCTTGCCTGAGCAAGTCCTCGTTCGAGAGCCCCGGCGAAACGACAAACGTGTGCATCGCACCTCTCTTCCGTATCGCGACCGAACGGCCTCGCGGCTAGCCGTCGATATCCGGGAGCAAAGTGGGTCAGTTTTCGGCGTCCACGAACGCGAGCGGACGCAAGCCATTGCCTGTGTGCGGGCCCGCTACG
>JBOHTX010000032.1:0-13536 GCA_050733855.1 Vulcanimicrobiaceae bacterium | reverse complement strand
CCGCTTCGGCGCCTACCTGATCGCCGGCGATTCGCGGGCGGCGCGTCAGCGGCTCGCAGCCTGGCTCGCGCGCCGTCTCGCGCTGCGGCTCGTGCTCTTCGATGCCGCCGCACTGGAACGCTTCGATCCGGATTCGCAGGCGGACGTGCTTGCGCCGCTGTTCGATGGGGTCGCGCGGATCGTGTTGCTCGAATCGGCGGAATCGCTCGGCTCGTCGCAGCTGCTCGGGCTGATCGAGCGGCGCTCGCCCGCGATCCTGCTGCTCGCTTCTGGCGAGCGCGAGCCCGCTGCGTTGCACTTCGCGGATCGCTTCGAGTTGGCTCCCGGCGGCCGAGCCCGCCGGTTGGGAGGCGCGCTCTTGCGCGCAACGCACGGGCCGGCGCGGTGATCGCATGAGCGACCTTGCCGAATTCCTCGCGCAGGTGCGCACGCCGGTAGCGCTCGGCGCCGTTCGGGATGCGGACGCCGATGCCGCCGTCGCGTTGCCGGACGCGCTCGACGCAACGCTCGCGGACCTCGCACGCTCCCTCGCGCGCGACGTGCAAGCCGTCGGAAGCCGGGTCTCGGGGGTGTTGCTGATCGGTGCCGGCGCGAACGTGCGGCGCGCGGCCGCCCGCGCGCTGTCCGGACACTTGGGCTTGCGCTCGTACGCGATCGAGTGCTCGGCGCTCGGCGATCGGTCGTTGCGCGGCGAGCTGGAAGCGGCCCTCGCGGACTCGACCGCCCACGCCGTGGTGCTGCACGACGCCGAAGCTTTGCGCGATCCGGAGTTGCTGAAGACCCTCGACCGGCGCAGCGGCGGGACGATTGCGATCGCCACCGGCTCCGAGCCGGGCCTCTGCGAAGGGTCGCTCGGACGCCGCTTTCGCTCGCGGGTCGCGCTCGATTCGGGTGCGCTCGAAGATCTCGGTCGCCCGGCATTTGCGCGCGGCCTGCGTGAGCTTAAGCGCTATTTCGCCGGCGAGCGATAGGCGAGCGCACTCGGCACCTCGTCGAGGAAATCGCGGGCGAAGATCTCCTCGATCGCCGCGGCCATGCGCGGATCGAATCGTCGCAGGCCGGCGCGCGAGACGCGCGGCCAAGGCGACGTCGCATCGTTGACCTCGACGAAGGCCCGCATGCTCTCGGCAAAGTATTCGTCGAGCCCGCTGGCCGCATAGGGAGTGACGAAATCGCGCGCGGCCGCGTAGGCGGCGCGGATGCGGTGGTCGTAACCGCTGCGGTAGACGCCGCCGCCGAGCGCGCAATCGAGCGCGTGTCCGAACTCGTGGGCAATCGTCATCGGGCTCGGAACGCGCAGGTACACGCTGCGCTCCTCGACGACGAAGAGACCGGCCGGAGGGGCCGGCCAGCGATCGACGTCGACCCCGAGCCGCCGCAGCGCGGGCGAAGCCTCGCGGTAGCGTTGCCCGTCCGCGAGCGGCACGATCTTCACGCCGCGCTCGGCGGCAAAGCGGAGCGCTCCGCCGCCGAAGCGCGCCAGCACCGCGGCGATCGCGCGTGCAACTTCGGCGGCCCCTCCCTGGACGAGCGGCGCGGGTGCGGTAAGCGAGCACATTCGCGCAAGCGTAGCGCGCGCTCGTGAGCGCGACGTTGCGTTCGTGTCGACGCGAGATGAACGGCGTCGCAGGAGGCTACGGCTACCGGCGGCCGAGCGTCGGTGAGACGGTGAGTCCCTCGCGCCGAGCCACGGCGCGTTGACGTTCATCGTAGCTGAGGAAGAGGGTCGCATCGAGCATCGTCGCAGCCGCGACATGCACGAGAGCGAGCGTGCGCGGCCCCGAGCGCGGCGTATTTCGTTTCGAGATGTCTTCGGCTCGCTCGGCGAACTCGCCGGTAGGCAGCGCGGCGTCCAGGAGCGTGCCCTTCGCGAGCGATGCGCGAAGCAAGGCGAGTGTTTCGGCCGGGCCGTTCGCCTTCGGAGCGCCGGGCCATCGTCCGGCGCCGGCCCGCGCGCGGCGCAGAGGATCGTGCCGCTGTCGCCCGAAGGCGCCGCCGCACCGCAACGTCAGAGGGGGAAACCATGCTTGCACCGGGACGCTATCGGACAACCGCCCTGTTCGCGCTCGCTGCCGTAGCCGTCGCCGGCTGCGGCGGCTCGAAGGGATCGACGTCCGCTGGTTCCGCGGGCGCGGTTGCGACGACCGAAGCGCAACGTGAGAGCGCGGCGCTGCCGATGTCGCAAATGCGGCCGATCACCATTCGGTGCCCCGGCGACACGATCGTCTGGGTCAACCTGAACTCGAAGGCGTATCATCTTCCCGGCGATCCGTACTACGGCCGCACGAAGAGCGGCGAATACCAGTGCAAAGCCGCCGCCGACGCCGCCGGCGACCATCCGGCGGGCGCGAGGCACCGTCACGCCGGAGGAAGCACGTCGGGTTCCGCCGCGAGCGACGCCTCGTCTCCGAGCGACGAGTCGTCGCCGACGAGCGGTGCGATGCAGCACCACCATCGGCGGCATCGCAGCTAAGGCGAGGCTTCGCGGAGGCGCGGCGCCGGACGGCGAACCGCCTCCACGATGAGCGCGATCCCCGAGTCCAAAGCGAACGCGGCGGCCCCGGGGCTTCCGTCGGGGACCGTGACCTTCGCATTCACCGATATCGAGGGCAGTACCGCGCGCTGGGAACGCGATCGCGCTGCGATGCAAGAGGCGCTGCGGCGGCACGACGAACTCCTGCGCGCGGCGGTGAGCGCGCAGGGCGGCCACGTTTTCAAGACCGTCGGCGACGCCTTCTGCTGCGTTTTCGCGCGCCCCGAAGATGCGGTCGCGGCGATGCTCGATGCGCAGCGCGCGCTCGCCGCCGCGGACTTTTCCGCCGTCGACGGGCTCCCGGTTCGGGCGGCGGTCCATACCGGCACCGCCGATGAACGCGGCGGCGATTACTTCGGGCCAGCCGTGAACCGCGTCGCACGCCTGCTCGGGATCGCGCACGGCGGGCAAATCCTGGTTTCGGGGGTCGCGAGCGACCTCGTGCTAGGCGACCTGCCGCCGCAAGCATCGCTGCGCGACCTCGGCGCCCACCGGCTCAAAGACCTCGCCCGCCCCGAGCAAGTCTACCAGTTGCTCGCGCCGGGTCTTACGCCGGAATTCCCGCCGCTGCGCTCGCTCGAGACGTTACCGAATAATCTTCCCCTGCAACTGACCTCGTTCGTCGGGCGCGACCACGAGGTGGCGAAAATCACGGCCTTGCTTGCGACCCACCGGCTGGTCACGATCGTCGGTTCGGGCGGCGTCGGTAAGACGCGCACCTCGCTGCAAGTCGGCGCCAATCTCCTCGACGGCTCCGGCGACGGCGTGTGGTTTGTGGAACTGGCGCCGCTTTCCGGCGGCGCCTACGTGCCGACCGCCGTGGCTCAGGCGATGGGGATCGTGCTCGAAGGCACGGGCGACCCGATCGAGCTGCTCCTGCCCATGCTCAAATCGAAGCGTGCGCTGCTGATCTTCGATAATTGCGAGCATCTCGTCGAGGCCGCTTCGCGGGTGATTGCGGCGCTCATCCGCGGCTGCCCGCAGCTGAGCGTGCTGGCCTCGACCCGCCAGGCCTTGGGGATCGCCGGAGAAGCTACCTTCCGCATGCCCTCGCTCGAAATTCCCGCCAAGAGCGAGACGGCGCTGACGGCCGCGCAGGCCGCTTCGGCACCCGCGATCGCCCTCTTCGTCGATCGCGCGGCCGCGGTCGACGACCGTTTCGCGCTGACCGATGAGAACGCCGGGACGATCGCGGAGATCTGCCGGCGGCTCGACGGGATTCCGCTTGCGATCGAACTGGCCGCCGCGCGCGTCAAGATTCTCAGCCCGCGCCAACTGCGCGAGCGGCTCGACGAGCGCTTCCGCGTCTTGACCGGCGGGAGCCGCGATGCCTTGCCGCGTCAACAGACGCTGCGCGCGCTCATCGACTGGAGCCACGACCTGCTCGACGAACGCGAGCAGATGCTCTTCCGGCGACTCGGCATCTTCGTGAGCGGCTTCACGATGGAGGGCGCGGCCGCCGTGGCTGCGGGCGACGACCTCGACGAACTCGATCTCTTCGACCTGCTCGCATCGCTTGTCGACAAGTCGCTCGTGCTCGCCGAACCCGACGGCGATTCGCTCCGCTACCGGATGCTCGAATCGACCCGCGCCTACGCCCGCGAAAGGCTCGCGACCGCCGGCGAGGACCAGTCGCGCGCCGCGCGACACCTGCACCATCTGCGCGATCTGTTTGTGGGGGCGCGAACGCGGAGCGACCGTACGGGCCGCGAAGCGGAGTTCGAGCGTCTGCTGGAAACCGAACTCGAGGAAGTGCGGGCCGCGCTCGACTGGGCCGCCGACGGCCCCGATGCGGAACTCGGCGGCGAACTGTTGGCAAGCGTTCGCGACTCGTGGTCGATCCTTGGGCTCGAAGGTGAAGGTGTCGCGCGCTGCGAGCGCTACATCGCTTTGCTCCCGTCTGCCGATCCGCGCACCAGATCGGGACTTCAGACCACTCTCGCGTTCCTCCTCAGTAGGACGGGAAAGTATCTCAACGCGCTCGACGTGGCCTCGGAGGCGGTACGGCTTGCGCGAGCGTCGGCTGATGCCGAACGGCTGGCGAGTGCTCTTTTCTCCTACGCTCTGGTGACGATACGTCTGCGCCGGTTCGCCGAAACGGACGCAGCGCTGGCGGAAGCCGAGGCGCTTGCGCCACCCGAGATCGTTCGCCTTCGGCTGATCCTGCTCGACAGAAAGGCACTTCGCGCCAGCGTCGCCGAACGCGAGGCGTCGGGATACGAAGAATTGCGCAAGAGGCACGCGGCCCTCGGCAACGCACGCCTTGCGATGATGTATTCGGTTAATTTGGCCGAGAGCGAGCACGCCCAGGGCCACTCCGAACGGGCCGTCACGATCGCCCAAGCGGCGCTGCCGGGCTTACGTCTGGCCCGCGACCGCGCGATGTTTGCCGTGGTGCTTTCGAACCTGACGGGATATTTGATCGCGCTCGATCGATTTCCCGAAGCTCGCGAGACCGCGCGCGAAGCCATCGTGGCCGGGCACGCGCACAATCCCGAGCACTTCCAGGTCGCGATCGTGCTCGAACATGCGGCCTTGCTCTTCGCGCTCGCGGGCGACCACGAACGCGCCGCGCAGCTCGCCGGCTACAGCGAAGCCGCCTTCAAACGCACCGGCTTCGAGCGCGAAACCACCGAAACGCGGACGCGAACGCGCCTGGAAGCGCTGCTGCGCGAACGGTTGGGGCCCGAAGAACTCGCGCCGCGGCTCGCTCAAGGCGAAGCCCTGACCTCCGACGACGCCATCGCCCTCGCCCTGCAAGACGCGTAATGGGGGAAGCCTCGCCGATCGTGCCGTATCTCCGTAACGATGACTGGTGCGAGAACGGCTTTGCATGGCTACATCGATGAGCTTCCCGAAGCTGAAGTCGACCGCGTTTCGGCGCTCGTTCGGGCCGTGCACGAGAATAATCGCCCACTCATCACGGCGTTGACTGCCCCGATCGTCGACGATGAAGAAATGGCATGGATCGACGCGACGCTTCGCGAGGACGACGCGAGCGACGCCGATGACCAGCGGACCTACAGCGCCCAGGAGGTGCGGCACGAACTCGGCCTTGCGTGAGGGTCGAGTACGTTGCGAGCGCTCGGCGGGACCTTAACCGCATCCCGAAGGCTGATCAGCGCTTGATCCTCGCTGCGGTCGACATCTATGCTCGCATAGGCACGGGCGACGTCCGCGCGCTCAAAGCTCGCCCCGGTTATCGGCTGCGCGTTCGAGATTGGCGCGTTCTCTTCGATCTCGACAGCAATGTCGTGACCGTGCGTCGGGTTGTGCGTCGATCGGAGCGAACGTACCGCTAGGGCCGAGTTCCGGTTTGCGCAACCTCGCTACACGCTTGCGCCGAGTTCGAGGCGGGAGCGGCCGTCGGGGCCGGGTTCGGTTGCCGGCTCTGTGCGGCGTGGGGGCGGGGCGAGGTGCAGGTAGACGATCGGGACGAGCAGGAGCGTGAGAAAGAGCGAGCTCGAGAGGCCGCCGATCACGACGGTGCCGAGCGACCGTTCTGCTTCGGAACCGGGATCGATGGCGAGCGCGAGCGGGAGCATGCCGGCGATCATCGCGAGGGTCGTCATGATGATCGGGCGGAAGCGTTCGCGGGCGCTTTCGATCACGGCCGCCCGCCGTTCGTAGCCCTGGCGCTGTAAGCGGTTCGCGAAGTCGACCAGCAGGATGCCGTTTTTGCTGACGAGGCCGACCAGCAGCACCGAACCGATGAACGAGTAGAGGTTGAGCGTCTGGTGCGCGAGCGCGAGCGAGCCGAGCGCGCCGACCACCGCAACCGGCACCGAGAACATGATCACGAAGGGCGTCCGGTAGCTATCGTAGAGCGCGATCATCAAGAGATAGACGAGCGCGATCGAGAGCGCGAGCGAGATGCTCATGCCGACCACCGTGTCGCTGACCGATTGCTGGTTGCCGCCGGCGACCGGAACGACCGTCGTCGTCGAGGGGAGGTGCAGCGCGCGCACGCGGGCATCGAAAGCGCGCTGCACGTTGGAGAGGGTCGCGCCGGGTGCGACGTTGGCGCCGACGTAGACGACCGTGTTGCGGTTGATCCGGGTGATCAACGGCGGCGCGGGGCTCGAGACCAAGTGCGCGACGTCGCCGATCCGCACGATCGAACCGTCGTTGGCGCGGATCGGCAGGGCTTCGATCGCGGCTAGGTTCGTCAGGTCGGCCTGCGGATAGATCACCTGCACGTCTTCGAGACCGTTTGGGCCGGTGAACTGGGTCGCGATGACGCCGCCGAAGGCCGCGCGGATCGCCGACGAAGCCGTGCCGATCGAAACGTTGAGCGCCTGCGCGCGCGTCCGGTCGAATTCGACGTTGAACTGCGGCGAGGGCGGCTCATCGGAACTGGTGACGTCGATTGCTCCGGGCGTCGCCGCGAGGGCGGCCGCCACCCGTGCAGCCGCTGCGCTCGGGTCGCCGGAGAGGTCGGAGACCACCTCGTCGATCGGCTGCTGGATCCCGCCGTCGGGACTGGTCGCGGGGATCGCGACCACGCTCGCGCCGGGTGCGAGCTTGCGTGCCTGCGAGGCGATCTGGGCGGCCCAGGCGGCGGTCGATTGCGAGCGCGGGCTCTTCAAGAAGATGTGCAGTTGTCCGACCGCGCCGTTGTCGACGTAGCCGCTCAGGTTCCCAAGGTAGGTGCCGGCGAGCGCGGTTTCGGAGGCCACGTCGGAGAGCGAATCGACGTAGCGTTCGACGGCGAGCGCGGTTTCGCGCGTGGTCGCGAGCGGCGTGCCGTTGGGGTAGGTGATCGTCACGTACAGCTCGCCGCGGTCGACCGCCGGAATGAATTCGAAGCCGACCAAACCGAGCGGAATCAGCAACAGCGCAAGTCCGAGGGTGAGCGCGCAGAAGGCGACCACGATCCCCCAGCGGCGCATCGCCCACGGCAAGGCCCACTCGACGTACCAGCCGCGCACCCGCTCGAAGCCGGCAGTGAAGGTCTCGATCGGGCGCCAGGGCCGCCAGGTCGAGAAGAGCGACCAGCGCCCGGCCAGGCACGGCGTCACCGTAAACGAGACGAAGAGTGACGTGAGCGTCGCGACCGTGACCACCAAACCGAACTCGCGCAGGAAGAGCCCGACCGTCCCGGGCAGGAACGAGATCGGCAGGAACACGACCACGTCGACCAGCGTGATGACGACAGCCGCGACGCCGATCTCGAGCCGCCCGCGAACGGCCGCTTCCTCCGGCTCCTCGCCGGCGGCCGCATGGCGTTCGACGTTTTCGAGCACCACGATCGAATCGTCGACCAAGATCCCGATGATCAGCGTCATCGCGAGCAGCGAGACCGTGTCGATCGTAAAGTGCGCGAGCTTCATCGCGGCCAGCGTCACGAGCAGCGAGCTCGGAATCGCGATCATCACCACGACCGCATTGCGCCACGAGCGCAAGAAGAAGATCATCACGATCGCCGTGAACAGGATCCCTTCGAGCAGCGTTCGCACCACGCCCGAGAGCTGCTGGGTCGTGTAGGTCGCCTGCACGTTGAGCACCCCGAAGGTGACGCCGGGGTACTGGCGTTCGAGCCCGGGCAGCGCCGCGAGCACCGCCCGCGAGGCGACGACCTCGCTCGTGTTGCTCGCTTTCTGCACGTCGAGCGCGATGCTCTGCACGCCGCGGCTATAGGCGTAGACGCGCTGCGGTTCATTGGCCGCACTGACGCTCGCGACGTCGCCGACGGAGAAGAGCCGCGGCGCGGTGCCGAAGGGGCTGGTGGTCGCGCTCGAGCTCCCCGAGCCGCTCGAAAGCAGCAGGCCCTCGACGCTCGCGGGATCGGTGATATCGCCGCGGATGTCGAGCGTGGTTTCGCGGTTGCGCGAATAGACGATCCCGCCGGGTGCGCGGACGTTGTTGCTCGAGATGGTGCTGACCACGTCGGAGATCGTGAAGCCCGAGGCCGAGAGTGCGTGCGGGTTGACGTTGACCTGGATCGAGGGAGTCACGTTGCCGTTCGTCTCGACGAACGAGACGCCCGGGATCTGCTCGAGCGAGGGCACGATCTTGTTGGTGACGAGCGAAGAGAGCGCCCCCGGCGCCAAGCTCGAGGAGCTTGCGACCAGCGAGACGACGACCGCTTCGCTCGGATCGTAGATCGAGACGCTCGGGACCGGGAGGTCGCTTGGAAGTTGCCGCTGCGCGTTCTGCACGCGTCCCTGCACCTGTACCAGGTCCGTGTTGACGTCGGACGAGAGCGCGAAGCGCGCCACGAGCGTGGCCTGGCCCGGCTGAATTGCCGTTTCGATATCGTCGAGCGCGGGAGCGCCCGCGATCTGATCCTCGAGCGGCCGGACGATCGCATCGCGCATCTCGCTCGTCGAGGCGCCGCTGTAGGTGACCAGCACCTGGATCGTCGGGACGTCGTAGTTGGGGAACTGCTGTTTGACGAGCGTGAAGGCCGAGATCGTTCCGGCCAGCAGCACCAGCGCGAGGAAGACCGTGACGAGCGTCGGCCGCCGAACGAAGAGCCGCGTGAGGTTCATCCCGAGACCTCGACCGGCGCAAGCGGCAGATCTTCGGCCTTCGGCGTCCGCGGCGGCTTGCCCGGATAGCGCGGCGCGAACCAGGTGAACGCGATCGGCACGAGCAGCAGCGTGAGCAGGAGCGAACTGATCAGGCCCCCGATCACGACGATCCCGAGCGAGCGGCGCACGGCGGCGCCCGGATCGAGCGCGAGCGCGATCGGCGACATGCCCGCGACCATCGAAGCGGTCGTCATCACGATCGGCCGAAAGCGCTCGCGAGCGCTCTCGCGGATCGCGGTCAGCCGGTCGAGGCCCGCGCGCAGGCGATGGTTGGCGCCGTCGACCAGCAAGATGCCGTTCTTCGAAACGAGTCCGACCAGCATGACGGTCCCGATCAGCGAAAAGAGATTGAGCGTTTGGTGGGTGAGCGCGAGCGAACCGAGCGCGCCGACCGACGCGACCGGGACCGCGAACATGATGATGAACGGCAGACGGTAGCTATCGTAGAGCGCGACCATCAACAGATAGACGAGCGCGAAGGCCAGTAGCAACGCTAGCCCGAGTCCCTCGACGGTCTGGCTGAGGTTCTGCTGCTGACCGCCGGCATTGGGCACCACTTGCACCGTGGGCGGCAGGTGGAGCGCGGCCAGCCGCTTCGCGAAACCTGCTTGGACGCGCGAGGGCGCGAAGCCGCTCGCGACGTTGGCTCCGAGTTGCACGACCGTCTGGCGGTTCACGCGGTTGATGACCGGCGAGACGGCCTGGTAGGCGAAGCTCACGATATCGCCGACGTGCAAGAGCTTGCCGCCGTTCGAACGGATCGGGATCGCATCGATCGCCGCAAGCGAGGTCTGGGCGCTCTGTGGGAAGGTGACCTGGACGTATTTGGTGCCGAGCGTGGTCGAGAACTGCGCGGCCAGCGCGCCGCCGAACGAGGCGCGGACGGCGTTTGCGGCCGTCGCGATGTCGACGTTGAGCGCTCGAGCCCGCGCGCGGTCGAAGCGCACTTCGAGTTGCGGGACCGATTTCGCAAGCGAGCTGTTGACGTTGAGGGCGCCCGGCGTCGCTGCGAGCGCCGCCTGAATCTTGGCGACCCAGGGTAGCGGGTTGTCGTCCTCGGTCGAGGTGATCACGAGATCGATCGGCTGCGCGTTGCCGCCGCCGACCCCGGTCGCCGGCACCGCGACGATCCTCGCGGCCGGAAATTCTTTGCCGAGGCGCCGGGTGAAGATCGCGGCCCACTGCGCGGTCGAGCGCTTGCGATCGTCGTTCAAGAACACGTGGACCTGCCCCGACGAGCCGAGCGCGATCCCGCCTCCGAACCCCGAGTGGAATTGGCCCGCGGTCGCCTCGTCGCTCGCGACGTCCGGCTCCTTCGCGATCGCAAGCGAGATGGCGTGGATCGCGGCGTCGGTCGCGGTTAGCGGCGTGCCGGCCGGAAAGTCGACGCGCACGAAGATCTCGCCGCGGTCGAGCGGCGGAATGAACGCGAAACCGATCGCGCCGAGCGGCACGAGCGCGAGCGAGCCGACCACGGCGACCGCCGAGGCCGAAACGAGCGCGATCCGGTGGCGGAGCGCCCACGGCAGCACGCGCTCCAGGTACCACGAGCGGACGCCCTCGAAGCCCGCGGTAAAGCGATCGACGAGCGCGGGCGGCCGCCAGGTCGAGCGCAGCGACCAGTTGCCCGCCAGCGCCGGGGTGATCGTGAACGAGACCGCAAGCGAGGTCAAGGTCGCCGCCACCACCACCAAGCCGAACTCGGCCATGAATTTGCCGACCGTCCCCGGCAAGAACGAGATCGGTGCGAACACGACCACGTCGACCAGCGTGATCACGAGCGCCGCCGAACCGATCTGCTCGCGCCCCAAGATCGCCGCGGTTTGCGGCGGCTCGCCGTCTTCGTAGTGCCGTTCCGAATTTTCCAGCACCACGATCGAATCGTCGACCAAGATGCCGATCGTGAGCGTCATCGCGAGCAACGAGATCGTGTCGACCGTGAAATTCATGGCTTTCATCAGCGCCAGGGTCACCGCAAGCGAGGTCGGGATCGCGATTGCGACCACGAGCGCGTTGCGCCACGAACGCAAGAAGAAGAGCAGCACGATCGCGGTGAACAGCACCCCTTCCCCGAGCGAAAGGAAGGCGCTGTCCAGCTGCTGCGCAGTGTAGTCGGCCTGGACGCGCAACACCCGGAAATCGATCGCCGGATATTCTTTGCGCAAGCGGGGCAGCGCGGCGAGCACGGCATCCGAGGCCGTGATCTCGCTTGCGCCCGAGGCCTTTTGCACGTCGAGCGTCAGCGCCGGGAGCCCGTCGACGTAGGCATAGCTGCGCTGCGGCTCGGCACCGTCGACCACCGTGGCGACGTCGGAGATCGTGAGCGTCCGCGGCGCGACGCTGAAGAGATTGAGCGGACCGGTCGCGGGCGCCGCGTTGCTGCTCGCGGCGAAGGCGCCGAGGCCCGTCGCAATGTTGGAGGCGGCGCTGGTCGCGGCGGTTCCGCCGGTCGTGGCCGCACCGGCGGTCGCCGGCCCCTGCACGCGGCTTGCGCCCGAGGGGCCGCTCAGCTTCGCGCCGCCGGTTCCGGCGCTCGGACCGAGCGGCAAGCCGGCGACCGATGCGACGGTCGAGAGATCGCCGCGAATGTCGAGCGTGGTCTCGCGGTTCGGCGAATAGACGATGCCGCCAGGCGCGCGGACGTTGTTGCGCGAGATTGCGGTCACCACGTCGCCGAGCGTGAGTCCGGCCGCCGCGAGCTTGTTGGGATCGACGCGCACTTCGAGCGCCGGCGTCACGGCCCCGCCGACCTGGACGTTCGCAACCCCGGAAACCTGCTCGAGTTCGGGCACGATGCGATCCTGCACGATCGCCGAGAGTGCACTCGGGTCGAGCGACTGCGAGACCGCGAGCAAACTCGCGACGGTCGCTTCGCCCGGATCGAAGGTCGCGACCGTCGGCGCCGTCAGATCGCTCGGCAGCGAAGCCAGAACGGCCTGCAGGCGACGCTGGACCTGCACGAGATCGCTCGTTTGATTCGAATCCAGGGTGAAGACCGCGACGATCGAGGCCGAACCTTGCTGGATCGTGGAGGTGAGGTGATCGAGGTCGGGCGCGCCCGCGACCGAATCCTCGATCGGGCGCACGATCGCGTCGCGAATCTCGGTCGGCGAGGCGCCGGGATACGAGGCGCGAATCGCCACGACCGGAAAATCGATGTTCGGAAAGTTCTGCTGCACGAGGGTTGCGAAGGCGAGCGCCCCCGCGAGCGCGACCAGCGCGCAGGCGACCAGTGCCAGCGTCGGGCGCCCGACGAAGAGCCGCGTCAGCGAGTGTTCGTCGGTTCCGCGGTTCACGAGCTTGAGGCGATCCTCTGACCGTCGACGACGCCGAGCTGTCCGTTGCTCACGACCACGGTTCCGGCCCGAAGTCCGGAGACGATCGAGTGCGTGCCGTCGCTTGCGAGTTCGTGCACGGCCACGGTTTTGGCGACGCCGCCGTGGTCTTCGATCAAGCTGCCGTGCGTATCGTCGAGAAAGGCCGTCGTCGGGATGCCGATTCCGCGCGCGACCGGGAGCGCGATCGTGGCGGTCACCGGGACGCCCGCTTGCAGTGCTCCGTCGGCGCGTGCGACGAGCACTTTGACGGTGAAGTTCGTCGAACCGGGTTGTACTTGACCGAGTACGGCGACCACCTGGCCCAGGTACGGCCGGCCGCCGGCGCCCGAGACGGCCAGCGTGACCGGTGCGCCCTTCCGGAGCGCAAAGACGTTGGCGCTCGAGGCGTTCAGCTCGGCGTAGACGCTCGCGATCGCTTGAATCGTGAAGAGCGTGCGGCCGCTCGGATATTCGCCGGGATTGAGGTTGCGGTTGGTGACGACGCCGTCGACCGGCGAGACGATCGTCGCCTTGCCGATCTGCACTTGCACGGCCGCAGCCGCAGCGTGTGCGGAGGCCGCATCGGAGCGCGCGGCCGCCAGGTTCGCGGCTTGCAGGCCTTCGCTTTCGGTGCCGTTGACGCGTTGGTTCTCGTTCGCCGAAGCGAGCGCGGCTTGCGCCGAACGGATCGCCGCGGCGTCGTTGTTGACGGTCGTCTGCTGCTGCTCGGCGGTCTGCGAAGCGATGTACCCGCCGGCAAGCAGCTGCCGGTCGCGCGCGAGGTTCGCCTGGTCTTGCGCTTGCGTCGCCTGCGCTTGCGCGAGCGCGGCGCGGGCCTGGGTCACCTGATCGGGCGATTGATTGATCGCGAGCTGCGCCTGATAAGCGGTCTGCGTGACCTTGGCATCGGCCGAGGCGGCCGCGGTCTGGTCCTGGGCGAGTTGGGCGCGCAGGTCGGCGGTATCGAGGACCGCGAGGACCTGGCCCTTGCGGACGTGGTCGCCTTCGTTGACGAGGACCTTGTCGGCGGGCTCGGAGAGCGAACTCGTGATCGCGACGTTTTGCAAGGGTGCGATGATCCCGGCTAGCGTCAGCGTCGGGCGCAAAGTCATCGCACGCGCCGCGACCGTCGGAATCGGCGGCGCCGAGG
>JBOHTX010000031.1:0-13662 GCA_050733855.1 Vulcanimicrobiaceae bacterium | reverse complement strand
TGCTCGCGGACGGCGCGGAGGGCGCGGCCGCCGCGGCACGCCAGCGACGCCCTCGCCGTCACCGTCGCCGGGCGGAGCGGAGCCTAGCCCGACCGCGACCCCGACCTCGCCCGCCTACGCCTCGCTCGACGGCACCTGGGAGGTCCAAATCCAATACCACGACCGCACGGATTACTCGTACTTCGACCTGATCGAAGCCGAGTCGGGCGCGCTTAGCGGCGACTGGCGCGTGGGCGGCAAGAAGTATCCGCTGACCGGCACCTACGACGGTCGCCTGATCCGCTTCGTCGCGCAAGAGCCGGCGCTCGCGGTCACCTTCAGCGGTTACGTCGACGAAGCGACCGACATGGTCGGGATGGCCGATTTCGGGCCGACCGATGCCGACGCGCCCGCCTTCACGGCCGAGCATCGCTCGACGGAGAAGCCGAAGATTCTCTGAGCTCGCGGCGAACCGCGTGCAGCGTGAACGACGACCGCACGTTCGGCTTCCGCACCCGCGCGTTGCACGCCGGAACGCCACCCGATTCCGCGAGCGGCGCGCGCGCGCTTCCGATCCATCTCTCGACGAGCTTCGTGTTCGATTCGACCGAGCACGCCGCCGAGCTGTTCGCGCTGCGCAGCTACGGGAACATCTACAGCCGCATCGGTAACCCGACGGTCGCCGCCTTTGAAGAACGGATCGCGAGCCTCGATGGCGGCCTCGGGGCGGTCGCGACCGCAAGCGGGCTCGCCGCGCAACTGACGACGGTGCTCGCGCTCGCGCGCAGCGGCGATCACCTGGTCGCGAGTGCGAGCCTCTACGGCGGGACGGTTACACAATTCACCGTGACGCTCGAACGGATGGGGATCGCGGCGACGCTGGTCGCAAGCGACGATCCGGCCGCCTTCGAAGCGGCGCTACGCCCGAACACGCGGCTCGTCTTCGTCGAGACGATCGGCAACCCGCGCGGCAACGTCGCCGATCTGGAAGCGCTGGCGGCGCTCGCACACCGGCACGGGCTCCCGCTCGTCGTCGACAACACTTTCGCCTCGCCCGCGCTCTGCCGTCCGCTCGAATGGGGCGCCGATATCGTGGTCCAGTCGGCGACCAAGTTTTTGGGCGGACACGGGACCGTGCTGGGCGGTGCGATCGTCGACGCCGGGCGGCTCGCCTGGACGCCCGAGCGCCATCCGCTGCTCGCGACCCCGAGCCCCGGCTACCACGATCTGGTGTTTTCCGAAACCTTCGGCGAGTACGCCTTCCTGATGCGGGCGCGCGCCGAAGTCTTGCGCGACGTCGGCGCCTCGCTCTCGCCGATGAACGCCTGGCTCTTGCTGCAGGGGCTGGAAACGCTCCCGCTGCGAATGATCGCGCACGTTGAAAATGCGCGGCTCGTCGCCGGCTTCTTGCGCGGACGGGAAGAAGTCGCTTGGGTGAACTTCGCCGAGTTCGAGGACTCGCCGTACCGCGCGCTCGCGCAAAAGTATCTGCCGCACGGCGCCGGTTCGATCTTCACCTTCGGCTTGCGCGGCGGGCGGGCGGCCGGACGCGCTTTCATCGAAGCGCTCGAATTGTGGAGTCACCTCGCCAACGTCGGCGACGCCAAATCGCTCGTGATCCATCCCGGTTCGACGACCCACCAGCAACTCTCGGACGAACAGCTGCTCGCCGCCGGCATCACCCCCGAGATGGTCCGCCTCTCGGTCGGCCTCGAAGACCCCGATGACCTGATCTGGGACCTCGAACGCGGGCTCGCTGCCGCGCGAGCTGCCGCGAGCAGCGACGCACGTTCGGTCGCGCCGAACGAGGTGCCGGCGTGATCCTGCGGACGGTCGCTGAGCGGCGGGCGCTGCTGGGGCGAACGAAAACCGTCGCGATGGTCGGGGCTTCGGCGAATCCGGCGCGCGCGAGCTACTTCGTCTTCTCGTACTTGCGCACGCGCTCGCCGTTTGTGGTCATACCGATCAATCCGACGCTCGCCGAGATCGACGGGGTCGCGGCCTTTCCGACGCTCGCCGCGTATGCGGCCGAGCGCGGCGCGCCGGATCTGGTCGACGTCTTCCGGCGGCCGGCCGAGACGCCGGCGGTCGTGCGCGAGGCGGTCGCGGCCGGCGCGAAGGCGATCTGGTTCCAGTACGGCGTGATCAACGACGAGGCGATCGCGCTTGCCGATGCGGCCGGGCTCGACGTCGTCGTCGACCGCTGCCTGAAGGTCGAGACCGCGCGCTTCGACGGCGGCCTTTCGATCGCCGGGAACAACAGCGGTCTCATCAGTGCGCGCCGCCAGGTCGCGCTCGGCGCCGGACGCCGGTGAGCGATCTCGAAGCCCGCGCGCTCGACGACGCGTTCTTCGCAATTGTCGCGGATTGGCGGCGCGGTGGCCCGGGCTGCGACGAGGTCGCCTTCGATCGTCACGCGCGCGCGCTCTTCCGCTATCAAATCGCGCGCAACGCGCCGTACGCGCGCTACGCCGCTTCGCTCGGCTACGACGCGCACCGCGAGCCCGCGACCTGGCGCGAGATCCCGGCCGTCCCCGCGAGCGCCTTCAAAGACGCGACCCTCGCGACGTTTCCAATCGAGCGCGCGGAACTCGTCTTCCGCACGAGCGGAACGACCGCCGAGCGCGCGGGCGTTCACTACGTCGAGCGGGCCGCGCTTTACGATGCCGCTCTGCTGGCGGGCTTCGAGCGCTTTATGCTGCCGGACGGCGTGGTGCTGCGGTACCTGTGCCTCGTGCCGAACCCGCGCGAGCGCAAGGATTCTTCGCTCGGCTACATGGTCGGCACCGTCGCGGTCCTGCGCGGCGACGGGAACGCGGCCTATTTCTTGCGGGACGACGCCGTCGACGCCGAAGGCTTCGCCGCAGCGCTCGAGCACGCGACCGCCGACGATCATCCGGTCTGCATCGCCGGGACCGCCTTCGGTCTCGTGGCGCTGCTCGACGCGCTGGATGCCCTCGATCTGCCCGGAGCGCACCGCAAGCGCTTCTGCGCGCCCGAAGGCTCGCGGATCATGGAGACCGGCGGCTTCAAGGGCCGCACGCGCGCCGTCGCGCGTGACGAACTCTACGCAAAGCTTGCGACGACGTTCGGAATCCCCGTGCACGCGATCGTGGCCGAGTACGGCATGACGGAGTTGCTCTCACAGTACTACGACGCACCCGAGTCGCGCACGAACGCGACCCGCATCAAGCGCGCGCCGCCCTGGCTGCGAACGCTGGTCGTCGACGAACGCGGCCGCGAACGGCCTGCTGGAGACATCGGCTATCTCCGCCACGTCGACCTCGCCAACCGCTCGTCGGTCGTCGCCATCGACACCGAAGACCGCGGCTACCGCGCACGCGACGGCATCGTGCTGCTCGGCCGCGAGCGCGATGCCCCGCCCCGCGGTTGCTCCCTCGACGCCGAAGAGCTGCTCGCGCGGCGACCGGCACCCGCCGCTCGTTGACCGCACGCGCCGGAACCGCTACGATGCCCGCGTGAACGGCGAAGCGCTGCGACATCCTGCGCCCGGAAGCGCGGCCGCGCGGGCCCGCGAATTCGGCATCGATCTCTCCCTGACGTATCGCAACATGTTCGAGCTGAGTATGGTCGAGCGGTTGGCGAAACTCGACGAGCACGTTGCCGAAGCTGCCGAGCGCCGCAAATCCAAACCGCGCGTCGTCGGCACGATCGCGGACTAATCGTGGGCTCGGTGTCGCGCATCCTCGAGGCGCTGGTTGCCCACGAGGTGCAGTTCGTCCTCATCGGCGGCGCTGCCCTCGAACTCCATGGCCCGAAAACGTTCGCCGACTCGTCGCTGCCCTCAAAGACATGTCTCCGCGTCTTCGGGTCGCCGGGCTCGACGCGGAACTTCCGTTTCTTTGGGACGTGCAGACGGTCTTAAACGGTAGCAACTTCACGCTGACGACCACGCTCGGCGACCTCGATCTGCTCGGGAGGATTGCGCCGAATTGGACCTACGAGGACCTTATTCGCGATCATGCGCGTCGCTACGACGTCGACGGCCGCCAGGTCGACATGCTGACCTTGCGCGGTCTGCTGGCGACCAAGCGCGCCGCGGGTCGCGCTAAGGATCAACTCGCGATTCCGGAGATCGAAGCCATGATCGAGGCTCAGGACTCCTAGGACCGGGGCCGCAAGTCTTCGCGCATGGCGTCGATCGTTCTGCGCATGCGGTCGAGCGCGATCATCCGCTCGACACGCTCTTGCGATGTGCGCGCAACGCTCTCCAGAATCGAACTGAGGTCGATCCCGAAGTCGCGGGCACGCGCAAGCGCGGAACCTTCGGCCGGCTCCAGAATGGCTCGCCGCACACCGGCACGGATCCTCATCGTTCGCGCAGCGTGCTCGCGTGGAGCGTTCCGGAGTAGAACTGCACCGCCGCCGCGGCGAGCGCGCGTGCGAACGGGACGCCGAGGCCGGTCGCTTGATTGTAGCCGCCGTTTGGACTCGGACCGTAGCCCGGGTCGGTCGGGATCGGGCTCGGGAGCGGGGTCGCGGTTGCGCCCGGCGCGGGCGTCGGACAGTTCGCCGTATCCTGAGCGTTGTAGTAGCAGTACGAGGCCAGTGCGTTGTTGCCGTAGAGCACCGGCAGGAAGGCCGAGGCAAACGTGCTCGGTGCGTTCTCGTACAAGCCGTAGAAGAACGGGTTCGGCGGGCCGAGCCGATACGGATACGGCCCGGAGCCGCGCGCCGTGCAGGGCGCACTCAAGCGACAGGCTTGCACCGCAAGCGCCCACATCGCGGCCATTGCGGGCGCGGCCGCGCTCGTGCCGCCGACCGGGACGAGCGCGGCGCCGCCGAGGCTCGGATCGGCATCGAGCAGCACCGCGACTCCGGTTCGCGAATCGGCGTTGAGCGAAAGATCGGGGACGTTGCGCGTGCCGCCGAGCACGCCCGCGGCTCCGGTCTGATACGGCGGTAAGGGAAAGTACGCCGAGAGGCCGCCCCCGGTGCCTTCCAAGCCTTGCGTTGTTTGGCCGCCCCAGACGGTGATCGGTCCCACGATCCGGCCGGCGGCATCAAGCGGGGTCGTGACCCCGCCGACCGCGCTGACGTTCGGGTCGGAGGCGGGATATTCAACGCATAAACTATTGACGTCGACGGCGAACGGCTGGCAGCCTTCGGCGCCGGCATCGCCGCTCGAAGCGAATACCGAGATCCCCTCGGCGGCCATCGCGGCGAACTCGGCCGGATCGAGCCCACCGCCGTCGGCCGTGAATTCGGCGGGCGGGCTTTGCGCCCCGACCCGCGTGAACTCCGGCCCGCCGAAACTCAAAGACACGACGTCGGCGGTATCGCGATCGATCACGGTCTGCAGCTCTTCATCGCTTTCGGCAAGCCCCTGGAACGCCACGCCCGTCCCGGGCGCGCAGGTCGAGCCATTGGGGCCGCCGCAGCCGTCGTTGGGATCGTAGGCGAGGTAGTATTGTACCTGCGCGCTGGGCGCGAGCGAGGCCGCCTGCTCGGTATCGAGCTGCGTCTCGAGGTCTTCGGGATTGCACGAAGCGGTCGGCGCGTACGAGGGCGGGACGCCGGGCAATCCCGAGGTCGTGCACGGTCCGGTCACCGGCGGCGGGCTCGCGAAACCGGCGTTGCCGTTCACGACCGGATCGCTCGAACCGGCGCTGACCAGGCTCACCGCACTCGCGCCCGCCACGTGAAAGAGCCCTTTGAAGGCGTCGACGTCGCCGAGTTTGCCGCCGACGGAGAGCGAGATCGGTCCCGTTCCGACGATGCCGATCGTGATTCCGGCGCCGGTGAAGCCGGCCGCGTAGGCGCCGTCGTAATCGAAGGCCGCGGCCAGCTGCTGCGGCGCGTAGCCCGCTTCGATGCCGAGCGCGGGAACGAATTGCGTCACGAAGCGCTTGGGCCGCAGCACGATATCCGGCGAGCCGACGACCGCGATTCCGGGCGCGACCGAGGGCGGTACGAGCGGCCCGATCAGCTCGCTGCCGTCGCTCGCACGATAGAGCCCGAAGTGCGTGCGAAAGGCCGCTTCGAGTTGCGCCTGCGTCCCGGCGACGTGCAGCATCATCCGCTGCTGCCAGGCCCCAACTCGCAACCCGTAGGCGTTGAAGTAGCCGATCGCTTTGGCCTGATCGGCGGCGCTCGCCGCGAAGCGCTCGGCGATCTGCGAGGGCGAAAGAAACTGCCGGAACTCGGGCGAACTCGGGTCGGCGACCGCTTGCGCGTAAGCGAAGAGCCCGGGCGCGTCGCGCATCGCGAGCGCCACGTCGATCCCGAGACCGCGCAGGTGTGCGGGCCCGAGCACCTGCGCGTGCGCGAGCGCCGCAGCCGGATACACAAAACCTTGGAAGCCGGGCGCCTGCGGGAGACCCGGCCCAAACGGCGCGCTCGGCGTGCCATGCCCACCGCCGCCGCAAGCGGCCAGCGCCGATATCGCGAGCGCGAGCGCGAGCGCCGTGCGGCTGCGCAGGCCCCCACCCGAACGATGGCTCCGGATCATCGCCGCCCTCCTTCGGTCATCGCCGCGTGCAAGAACGCCGAATGCCGCGCCCTTCGCTCGCGCGCAAGCAACCGTTTGACCCCGGCCAGGCTCGGGCGTGCGAGCGCTAGCGTGCCGCCTGCGAGCGCGCGGCCGCGAACTTGCGTTCCGAGCACCGTCGCCGAGACGAGGCCGAGCGTCTCGCTCGTCGCGATGATCTCGAGCGGCTCACCGTTCGCGCTGAAGGCGAGCGCCATCGGCGTTTGTCCCGAGAAATCGTAGTACAGCGACGCGTCGTCCGTGAACTGCTCGCAGACGACGCCCAGCCCCGCTTGCGTGAAGCTCGTCATCGTCTGCACGTCGAGTTCGCCGAAGATCGAATCGAGCGTCGTCATGGTCTGCACGAGCCGGTTCGCGGAGCCGCCGCTCGCGGCGCTTGCGGCGCAACTGCTCGGCAGCGGCGCGGGGCCGTCGTTCACGTAGGTCTGCGCGTAGAGTGCAGGCGGAGTATTCGGATACCAGACGGGCACGCTCGGAGTCTGCGTTTCGGCGTTGCCGCTCGGGCTGATCGCGGCCGGAATCGCAACCGTGATCGGAATGAAGCCGCCGCTCGGCAGGCCGTAGGCGATCGTCGTCTGCGCGCCGCCCGAGAGCGAGGGGCCGAGCAGCGGCAACGCGTAGCTCGCCGAGCCGTCGGCATTCTCGGTCGCGGTCGCGCTCGAGCCGTCGGGATAGGTGGTCGTCTGCGTGTACGAGCCGTCGGCGTTGATGCTCTGCACGGTCGTCTGGCCGTCGGGATCGCTCTCGCTCGTCTTCGCCGAGGCGTTGTTCGTGGGCTCGATCGGCCCGGGTTTCTCCGGCAGCACGTCGAGCAGACCGTTCCCGGGGCCGGGCAGGTCGGTCGTGACGGAGCCGTCCGAACTCTGGACCTGGCTGCCAACCAAAATCACGTTCGTACTCGCGCCGTGTTGCGCGTAGGATTCGAAGAAGTCGCTGTGGGTCGTGGTCGCAACCGAAGGCGCGAGCAGCGTCTGCGTTTCGGTCGTCTTGAAATCGAACAGGGACGGGACGCCGTCAAAGACCGCGCCGCCGACGACCGCGACCGACTGCGAGAGGTCGTAGCTGAAGGTCTCGGCGTTGGGCGGATTCGCCGAACCGGGGCTCGGCGGACGGGTGAACGTCTGCACCAGCGTCCCGCGGAAAGCGAAGGCATCGCCCGAGGCCGCGGGCCGCAGCGAGGTGTTCCGCGGCGCGGGCGTCCCGCTGCTGCCGCCGCCGCAGGCAACGAGCGAGATCGCCGCGAGTGCGGCCAAGAGGGAGAGGGCGAAGCGCAACGGCAAACCTCATCCGAAGCAATGAGCGAACGGAATCAGAGTTTGTCTGCTGCGCCGGCCCTTCCCGCCCGGCGCGTACTCGGCGCGCTCGCCGACGCCGCTTCGCGCTGGCGCGAGCCGGATTTTCCGCCGCGCGTGCGCGCGCTCCGCGCGCTCGAAGCGCGCACCGGCTATCGCGAAGCGACCATCGAGCTTGCCCTCGACCGGCTTTTCGATTCGCTGACCGCCGAGCGCTTGGAGTGCGCGATCGCCGGCGAACTCGGCGCACTCGAGGCGCTCGACTGCTTTGTCGCGCGAGCGGGGCGCCCGCCCGTCCGCTACGTCGGCCTGCGCCGCGCCGTGATCGTCGCGAGCGAAACGACGCCCGGCGTGGCGCTCGTGCCGCTGGCGTTCGCGCTCTGCGCGCGCGTACCGACGCTCGTCAAGGAGCCGCGTGACGGCCTGGTGCGAACCTTCCTCGCGACGCTCGCCGAGGAAGAACCCGCGCTTGCCGCGCTCGCGCGGGCCGAATCGTGGCCGAGCGACGACCTCTTGCGTTCGCGCGCCTCACTTGCCGGCGCCGAGGTCGTCATCGCGTTCGGAAAGCAGGACAGCCTCGCAGCGATTCGCGCGCTGCTCGCCGGCGACGCGCGCTTTTTCGGGTACCCGCCGCGTACGAGCGCAGCCTATCTCGCGCGCGAAGCGCTCGTCGACGAGCCGCGCGTGCGAGCGCTTGCGGCAGCGCTCGCGCTCGATGCGCTCCTCTACGAGGGCGAAGGTTGCCTTTCGCTGCACGCGCTCTTCGTCGAGACGGGCGGGACCGTCGCCCCCGAACGCGTTGCGGAACTTCTCGCCGAAGCCTGCGAGCAGGTCGCAATCGCGTACCCGCCGCGCGCCGCGCTCGATGCGGATTCGCTCGCCGTCCATCGATCCGCGCGCTTCGGCGCGGCGCTCGGCGCTGCTCGCGCGCTCGCGGCTGAACGCTCCGGCGCGCTCATCCTCTTCGAACCGCCGCGCGACGGGCCGCCGCCCACTACGCCGCCGCCGCTCGCGGCGAGACTCGTCTCGGTCTATGCCATCTTCGAACCGGCGGAGTTCGGCGACTTCGTCGCCGCACATGCGCTGCCGCTCGCGGCCCTTGCGACCGCGCCGCATCCGCCGCCCGAGCGCATCCTCGCCGCCGCGCTCGCGAGCGGCATCTCGCGCATCGCGCCGCTCGGAACGCTGCAGGACCCGCCGCTCGCCGAGCACGACGGCCTGCCGTACATCCTGCCGTTCGTGCGCGCGGTGCTCGGCGCGTGAGCGCGACGCCCGCCGAAGACGACGCGCTCGAACGGCTCGTCACGGAGGTCCCGGGGCCCCGCTCGCGTGGGCTCGCCGCGCGTCTGCGCGTAGCCGAGATGCCTGGGATCACGTACCTTGCCGACGACCTTCCGGTCTTCTGGGAATCGGCGAGCGGTGCGACCGTTTGCGACGTCGACGGCAACCGCTTCCTCGATCTGACCTCGGCCTTCGGGGTCGCACTTTCCGGGCACGCGAATCCCGAGGTCGCGCGAGCGCTCGCCGCGCAGGCTGCGGCCCTGCCGCATGCGATGGGCGACGTGCATCCGGCCGAGATCAAAGTGCGCCTGCTCGAACGCCTGCGGGCGCTCGCGCCGGTCGACGACGGCCGGGTCTTTCTGTGCTCGAGCGGTTCGGAGAGCATCGAGTTCGCCCGCAAAGCCGCGGCGCTCGCGACCGGCGAGAACGCCGCGCTGGCTTTTGCGGGCAGCTATCACGGGCTCTCGTACGGCGCACTCGAAGTCGGCGGGATCGGCAAGTTCCGCACGCCCTTCGCCGGCCAACTGCGCGGCGACACGAGCTTCGTGCGCTTCCCCGACGGCCGCGACCCGGGCGACTGCGAGAAGACGCTCGCGCTGGTGCGCAAAGCGTTGCGCAAAGACCGCCGGATCGGTGCCATCGTGGTCGAGCCAATCCAGGGGCGCGCCGGCGTGATCGTTCCGCCGGAGGGATTTCTTGCCGGTTTGCGGGCGCTCGCGAGCGAGTTCGCGGCGGTCCTGGTCGTCGACGAAATCTACACCGGCTTCGGGCGGACCGGCAGGCTGTTCGCCTGCGAGTACGAGGACGTGCGGCCCGATATTCTCTGCGCCGGCAAAGCGCTCGGCGGCGGAGCGCCGATCTCGGCCGCGGTCGTCGCGGGTGAGGTCGCGACTAGTTGGCCGCCCTCGAGCGGCGAAGCGCTGCACACCTCGACCTACCTCGGAAATCCACTCGGCTGCGCGGCGGCGCTTGCGAACCTCGAGCGGATCGACCGTCTGGAACTCGTGCGCGTCGCGCGCGAACGCGGTCCCGCGCTCGGCGAGGCGCTGCACGCACTCGAAGGGCGCGTCCCCCAAATCGCCGACGTGCGCGGCCGCGGCATGCTGTGGGCGCTCGAGTTTCGCGAGCCTGCGCTCGCGCACGCCGTCCTCGTCGAAGCCTTGCGCCGCGGGCTGATCCTCTTGCAATCGGGGATCCGCGGCGAGTCGCTCACCCTCGCGCCGCCGCTCGTCATCTCCGAGCGGCAGCTCGCGCGCGCCTGCGAGCTGCTCGCCGCCGCAACGTTTGCGGCAGTCGAAGGAAGGTAGCATCATGCGAGTCGGGATTTGGGGCGGCGGATTCGGGACGCGCGTGCATCTGCCGGGATTTCGAGCGCAGGGAAATTTTGAGGTCGTGGCCTTGGGCTCGCCCGAGCGCGGGCCGGCGCTGGCACGCGAGCACGGCGTTGCGCAGGGCTTCCAATCGCTTGCGGCGATGCTCGCCGAGTGCGAACTGGATCTGCTCGCGGTCGCGTCGCCACCGTTCGATCACCGCGATGCGGTGCTCGCGGCGCTCGCGCGCGGACTTCACGTCGTCTGCGAGAAGCCGCTCGCGCGCACGGTCGCCGAAGCGGAGGCGATCTGCGAAGCGGCCGCGCGCGCCGGGACCGTGTGCGCGCTCAACCACGAGTTCCGCTACCTGCCGGCCCTACAAGCACTGCGCGAACTCGTCGCGGCGGACCACCTGGGACCGCTGCGCGCGATCGAGTATATCTACGCCTCCGATAAGCTGCGGGGTGAGGTCGCGCGGCCGCGCGGCTGGTTCTTCGAACGCGCGCGCGGCGGCGGGATCAGCCAGGCAAATCTTTCGCACCAAATCGATGCCGCGAGCTGGCTGGCCGGCCGTGCGCCGCTGCACGCGACCGGCTACGAGCGGACCGCGAACCTGCGGCGCCACGACGCGCGCGGTGAATTCGCAGGCGACGCCGCCGACGGCAGCTTCGCGCTGATCGAGTACGGCGAGGGACTCGTGGCGACGTGCTGCGCCGACGGAACGCGTGCGGTCCCCTCGGTTCTGGTCGCGGTGCACGGCGAAACGCGGACCGCGGTCTCGAGCGGCAGCGCGATCGTCGAGACCGCGACCTTCACCGTCGACCGCGAAGAGACGGCGGAACTCGGCCTGGCGCCGCTCGCGCATGCCGGCCTGCGGGCCGTCGATCCGTACGTCCCGCTGTTCGTTTCGCTGCTGGACGACGTCGTCGCGGCAATTGAGCGCCGCGCCGCGCCGAATCTGCCGACCTTCGCGCAGGGCCTCGCGACCCAGCGGGTCCTCGAGGCGGTCGGCTACGGACGATGAGGGCGACATGAAAAGTGGTGCACATCCCTTCCGTCCGCGCCGATAGCTGTGGCATAAGGGTTTCCAAAGCACCCGCCCACCTCGAAAGGGTCAGGCCATGGCACGGATCTCCCGCTTCGTACGGATCGCCCTCGTTGCCGCGACGCTCTGCGCGATCCCGCTGCCTTCGTTCGCCGCGGTCTTCGTCGGCGTCGGCGTCTCGGTCAATCTCGCGCCGCCCCCGCTGCCGGTCTACGTACAACCGCCGGTTCCCGGGCCGAACTACCTTTGGACGCCCGGCTACTGGGGCTGGGGCCCCGGCGGCTACTACTGGGTCCCGGGGACCTGGGTGTTCGCGCCTGTTCCGGGCTATCTCTGGACGCCCGGCTACTGGGGTTGGAACACCGGGTATTACGCCTGGCACCCCGGATACTGGGGGCCGCACATCGGCTTCTACGGCGGCATCAACTACGGCTTCGGTTACTTCGGGGTCGGCTACGTCGGCGGCGGCTGGTTCGGCGGCGCGTTCCGCTACAACAGCGCGGTGACCAACGTCAATACCACGATCGTTCGCAACGTCTACGTCGATAAGACCGTGATCAATAACTACAACTACAACACCAACGTGACCCGGGTCGCCTACAACGGCGGACCGGCCGGAATCCAGGCGCGTCCGACCGCGGCGGAAGCGGCCGTTGCGGACGAACACCACGTCGGCCTCACGCCGATGCAGCGCGCACACGTCGTGACGGCAGCCCACGATCGCAACATGCTGGCCACGGTCAACGGTGGGCGCCCGAGCGTGCTCGCGGTCGATCGCCCCTTCAATCGTGCGAACCGGCCGGCGGGCTTCACGCCGATGACGGCCGCCGACCGTGCGAGCGTGCGCGACCACCTCGTCGCTCGGGGCTCCCGCGGACCGGGCGCCGGTCCCGACGCGCGCACCTACAACTCCAATTCGCACCAGCCGCCCAACCGGCAGAATCGCCGGAACGGCAACTGGCGGCACGGCCGCAATCCGAGCAGTCCGTAGCCCAGCGAGCGAACCAACGACGCGCGAGCGGCGACCGGCAGGAGTGTTCGGTCGCCGCTCGACATGTTTTGCCGCATGGCCGAGAGCGAAGCGTTCGGCGGCGAACCTCCCTGTTGGTTGCATCTGATCTGTCCAACCTGCGGCGCCCTCATCGAACGCGAATCCGATCACCCCGATTGTCAGCCGCCCGACGAGGCTTCTGCGCAAGCGCACGACGTTGGCGAGGAGCGCCCCGCCGGCTAGCAGGTCGCGGAAGAACCCGCGGTGTCCAGATCGGCCCCGAATGTTCCGGCGAAACGAGGAGCGATGAGGGAGCGAAGCCGTTAACTTCGTGACCGAAGAGTCGACGAAGTGTTCGGCGGAACAGGCGGGGTCCGCTTCGCTCAGCCGTGGTGGAAGAAGATCGCGAGCATCAGCGTCATCCAGCTCGTCACCATGAGGCCCACCTGCCACCGCCCACCGGAAGCGATATCGCGCCGCAGCCGACCGAACTCCGCGTACACGCCGTCGAACTTGGCGTACACGCCGTCAAACTTGGCGTACATGCCGTCGAACTTGGCGTCCATGTCGCGCCGCAGCCGGCCGAACTCCGCGTACACGCCGTCGAACCTGGCATACACGCCGTCGAACCTGGCATACACGCCGTCGAACTTGGCGTCCACGCCGTCGAACTTGGCGTCCACGTCGCGTCGCAGCTGACCGAACTCCGCGTACACGCCGTCGAACTTCGCGTACACGCCGTCGAACTTGGCATCCATGTCGCGCCGTAGCCCGCCGAACTCCCCGTACACGCCGTCGAACTTCGCGTCCAGGTCGCGCCGCACCCCGCCGAACTCCCCAAAGACGCCGTCGAACCTTTCATCGAGCCGGACGAAGGCCGATTCGAGCGTGCCGAGGCGGCGGTCGATCTGCTCGTACGAGCCTTCGAGCCGCGCGAGCCGGGCGTCGAGCGCGTCGACGGTCATCCGGTCCATCCTACCATGAGCGGCGCAAGCGCGTGCAAGGGAGTACCTCCGGCGAGGCCATCGCGACATGTGCGCCGACCGACAAGGGTGCTTCCGCCTATCGCGAGCTTCCGGCGGCGCTTCGCTCGCCGGCCGCCGTTGCGGTCGCCCGCGCGGCATCGCGTTCGAGTTGACGCCACACCAGGCCGAGTGCGGCGACGGTCGTGCGCCGCCGTACGTCTTCGCGTTTGCCTGGGAGCGTGAGCCGCCGCACTGCGGTAGGCGCGCTTGCGCTTTCGAGCGCCAGAT
>JBOHTX010000030.1:0-13741 GCA_050733855.1 Vulcanimicrobiaceae bacterium | reverse complement strand
GCTGCGGGTCCGCAGCGGCGCTCGCAGGCCCTGGATCGGGAACCGCGCTCGGCGGCCGAGGAGCCGGCGCGCCGGCTCGCGGTGCGACGGTATCGAGCAGCTTGCGGACGAGCGTCACCAAGTCGTCGAGGCGCTGCTCGACCGGCTCCGTCATCGCGTCGAGCCAGTGCACTTTGCGGATGTAGTATTCGAGGTCTTCGTTGGGCAGCACGTCGGCCAGGCGATACGGCAGAATGATCAGCCCGCGGTTCGCGGCAAGTTCCACTTCGCTCAGAACCGCGTTCGAGCGGTTGGCGTGTTCGGAAAAGATCAACAGGAAGACGCGGCTGGCGGCGATCGCCTCGACCAACTGGCGCGAATAGGGCAAGCCCGGGAGCGGATCGCGCGGCGCGTACCAGCAGCGAATCCCCGCCGCCTCGAGCTTGGCGCAGGCGGCCGTCGCCGCGTTGACGTCTTCGCTCGAATAGCTGATGAATACGTCGTGCGCCATCGTTCTGCTCTGACCCGTCCCCTTCAGCCGGACACGCGCCGGCGCGGTCCTTCCTACACGGTATCGCTCCGGCGTCCGAAAAACGTCCGATCGGGGCGTTCGCCCTGCGCCCGGCAGGAGAGGCGGGGCGCCGGACGTTTTGCGGACGGTCGGTTCCGTACCATCGGCGAAAGCGTGGCCCGCGGAGGTGCCGTACGATGGACAAGCTTGGGCTCCGGGACGAACTCGTCCCCTTCCTCGGGCGCGGTGTTCGCGGCGCGGTCCTGTCCTTTTGGGAACCCGCGCTCGCGACCATGGCCTTCGTCTTCTTCTCGATGTTCGCGAACCGCTCGCTCGGCGCGTTCGAGATCGTCTTCGGCCTCTATTTCGGGTTCCTCGTGCTGTTCGCGTTGCGAACGTTCGTGCACTCGAAGAAGTCCTGGGCGGTCCTCGCCGTCTTCGCGATCCTCACCGCCCTGCTGTTGGTCGGCGGGTTCTTCGGCGCGTACGCCGAGGCGCTGCGCGGGCTGCTCGGAATCGCGTCGCCGGGCGATCCTTGCGCCTCGCACGGCAACGATCTGGGTGTGTGGTTCGGCTGCACCTTCGGCGTCGGTTTGGTCGAAGAGAGCTTCAAAGCGCTGCCCTTGCTCGCGGCCGTGGGCTTGACGCTGTGGATCGCGCGGACGCGCGCCGGTTTCGCCCACCGTGCGGCGCCCTTCTCGCTTGCGACCCCGGCCGACGGATTGGTTCTGGGCTGCACGGTCGGGATCGCGTTCACGCTGATCGAGACGCTGGGGCAATACGTCCCGCAGGCGGCGAGCCAAGACGGCATCGCGATGGGCCTCGCGACCGAACTCGTGCGCCTGCCGAGCACGTTTTTCGGGCACGTCGCCTGGACCGCGTATCTCGGGTTCGCACTCGGCGAGGCGGTCGGCGAGCGGGACCGCGGCCGCCGGATCACGATCGCGATCCTCGCGTTCGCGATCGTCGCGATGCTGCATGGGACCTGGGACGCCTTCAACGACAATCTCTTCGTGCTCGCGCCGATCGCGGCGCTTTCGATCGCGATGCTGTACGGCGCCGCCATCTCGGCGCGCCGCGGCACCGATCCCTCGGAGCCCGAACCGCAGCTCGCAGCCGCCTAGCGCGGTAGGGCCCGGCAGGCTCCTACGCGGGCCCGCGCGCCTTTACCGCAGGGCGAGAGGAGTTTGGCCCTGCACCGCGTTCATCCCGATAGAGAAGACGAGCGCGATGACGACCGCTCCGAGCACCAGCGTCCCGAGCACCAGCGCTCGCGGGCGTCCCCGCCGCTCGAAGGCGTTCGCCATCGCGTAGATCCCGCCGGTGAGCAGCGCCAAGATCCAATGCACGGGCGGCGGACCGACTTTGCCCACCCCCCAGAGCGCCGCACCCAAGAGAATTTGCAACGCCAAGGCGTAGAGCACGTAGCGGCGCGCCGGAGCCCAAACGATCGCCGCGAGCGCCAGCAGAAAGACGAGGAAGCCGAGACCATCGTGTGCGTTGAGCAGTACCATCGCGAGCAGCGTTTCGCGTGACGGAGAGCGAGGCCCGCTTGCCGGACGATCTGGTCGAGTTCACCGAGGCGCTCGCGCGGATCGCGAGCAGCGGCGGCGGACCCAAGGCGCTGGCCGCGCATTTGGCGAGCGCGCTCGATGCCGCCGTCCTGCTCGAAGACGCCGATTGGCGGCACCTGGCGCTGGTCGGCGCCGGTGCGCATCCGGTCCCGGCCTCGGCGCGCGAACTGATCGGCGCCAACGGGAACGCGAACGAGACGGTCTTCCGCTTGCCGCTCGGCGGCGAGCGCCCGTCCGGGATCGCGGTTCGCATCCGCGCCGGGGACGCACCGCTCGGCTGGCTCTCGGTCTTCCCGAGGAAAGAGCCGGCCGCCGCAGGCCTGGCTGCGATCCGGCTTGCGGCTGCCGTGATCGGAGTCGAACTCGCGCGCGAAAGCGGGGGCGGACGCAATCGCCGCAAGTCCTTCTGGGATCGGCTGATCGCCCGCACCTACGACGATCCGATCGAAGCCAAGGACGACGCCGCCGCCCGCGGGATCGCGCTCGCCCCGCATTACGTCGCGGTCGCGATCGAAGCCGAGGGGCTCGAAGAGGGAAGCGCCGCGACCAAGACCGGCGATCTGCGGCGAGTCGCACTCGAGACGCTGCGCAGCAGCGGCGAGATCGCGGTTCTCGAGCGCGGCGGCGGTTTCGTCTTCCTGTGCCCGGCGCCGATCGAGGCCGACGCGACCAACGTGCGGACTGCCGCAACCCTCATCCCGCGCGCCGCCGCCAAAGCCCACCTCGGCGCCAAAATCGTGGGCGGAATCGGGCGCTCCGCCGAAGCGATCGCGGCCCACCGCACGGTCGAAGAGGCGCGCGAATCGATGTTCATTGCGCGCCGGCTCTTCGGCGGCTCGCGCGTGATGCCGTACGACGAGCTGGGGGTCTATCCGCTGCTGCTGCGCGGCGGCACGAGCGCCGCCGAATTCCGGAGTTTTTCCGACCGCGTGCTCGCGCCGCTGCGCGCCTACGACGAGAAGCACCAGACCGAACTGGTGCGCACGTTGCGCCTCTACTTCGATGTCGGCCAGAACGTGAAGACCGCGGCGGCCGAGCTTTCCGTCCACCGGCATACCGTCTTCTACCGGCTGCGCCAGATCGCCGAGATCAGCAGCCTCGATCTCGACTCGGCGCACGACCAACTCACTCTCCGAACGGCGATGGCAATCGATGCACTCAACCTCCACGAACGGTGAACGGCGGACCATGACCAAGCGCGACGTCCTGCGGCTCGCCAAGGAACGCGGGGTCCGTCTGGTGCGGCTCTCGTTCGTCGACATTCTCGGGATCAGCAAGAGCGTCGCGATCCCGCTCGACGAACTCGACGGCGCCCTCGAAGGGAAGGTCACCTTCGACGGCGGTTCGATCGACGGTTTCGTGCGCGGCGAGGAAGCCGACATGCGGCTCCTCCCCGATCCTTCGACCTTCACGGTCCTGCCCTGGACGAGCGAGGGACGCACCGAGGCGCGGCTGATCTGCGACATCGCGACCTCCGACGGCGAGCCCTTCGAAGGCTGCCCGCGCACGACGCTGCGCCGCGCGCTCGAGGACGCGCGCGATGCGATCGCGGGCGTGCGGGGCGGGATCGAGGTCGAGTTCTACCTCTTCGAACTCGACGCGGCCGGGCTACCGACGACGCACACGACCGACGTCGGCTCGTACTTCGACGTGGCGGAATGCGATCGCGGCGAAGCGGCGCGGATCGAGATCGTGGCCGCGCTCGAGGTGATGGGGCTGCCGGTCGCAAGCGCGCATCACGAACACGGCGCGGGCCAGCACGAGATCGATCTCAAGGAGACGCCGCTGCTCGCGACCGCCGACGCGCTCGTCACCGTGCGCACCGTCGCCAAGCAGATCGCCGCGCGCCACGGATTGCACGCAACCTTCATGCCCAAGCCCCTCGAGACGCTGGCGGGCAACGGACTGCACGTCTACTTCGCCTTGCCGAACGTCGACGACGCGGCCGCGAGCGAGCGACTGGGCGAGGAGACCCTCTTCGCGATCGGCGGTTTGCTCGCGCACGCGCCCGGCTTCACCGCGATCTGCAACCCGACCGTCAACTCGTTCAAACGTCTGGTCGCCGCTTGGGACGCGCCGATCTACACGGTCTGGTCGCGGCGCAGCGCCAACTCGCTCGTCCGCGTCCCGTCGCCGAGCGACGCGACCCCGCGGATCGAAGTCCGCAGCGCCGATCCCGCCTGCAATCCGTATCTGGCGATCGCGGTCCTGATGGCCAGCATCGCCGACGGCATCCGCGAGCACCGCCTGCCCGGCGATCCGCTGATCGGCTCGACCTACGACCTCGACGCCCGCGAGCGCGAGCGCCGCCGCATCCGCACGCTGCCGAAATCGCTGCGCCAGGCACTGGTCGAACTCGAAGGCGACCCGGTCGTGCGCGGTGCGCTCGGCGATCACATCTATCACGCCTTCCGCGACGCCAAAGTCGAGGAATACGAACGCTACCGGCGCGTCGTTCACCCCTGGGAACGCGAAGCGTACTTGCGGGTGTATTGAGGCTCGGCGCGCGCGGCTGCGGCGCATTCGCGCAGGACGCGCCAGGCGGTCGCGACGTCGGCTTCGGTCGTGCGTTCGTTGCCGATCGCGAGGCGGAGGACCAGACGCTCGTCGAGTCGCGTGCTCGAAAGGAAAATCTCGCCGCCGGAGTTGGCGGCGTCGACGATTCGTGCGTTCAAGCCGTCGACCGCATCAGCATCGAAGCCCGGCGGAGCGGAGCGGAAGCAGACGACCGAGAGCGGGTGCGGGGCGACCACCTCCCAATCGGGTTCGGCCCGAACCCACTGCGCGAAGCGCTGCGCGAGCGCGATGTGGCCTGCGATCAGCGCCCGAATCTGCGCCGCCCCGAGGCGCCGCAGCGCGAACCACAGCTTCAGCGCGCGAAAGCGGCGGCCGAGCTGCAGGCCGTAATCCATTCCGTTGCGGACGCCGTCGTCGTCGTGCGCAAGGTAGTCGGGCACCAAACTGAAGGTCCGCCGCAGCAGCTCGGGATCGCGCACGTACAGCACCGAGCAGTCGACGGGCACGAACAGCCACTTGTGCGGATTCACGACGAGCGAATCCGCCCGCTCGGCGCCCGCGAGGAGCGCGCGGTGTTCCGGCAACAGAGCGGCTGCTCCCGCGTAGGCGGCATCGACGTGCAGCCATACCTGTTCGTGTGACGTAATCTCGCCGATTGGTTCGAGCGGATCGAAGGCGGTCGTCGAGGTCGTTCCGACGGTCGCCACGGCGCACATCGGCGTCAACCCGAGCGCCCGGTCCTGCGCAATTGCGTTCGCGAGCGCTTCCGGGCGCATGGCGTAACGCTCGTCGACCGCCACGCGCACGACGTTCTCGCGTCCGATCCCGAGCGCGATCGCGGCCTTCTCGATATGCGAGTGGGTGTGCGCCGTGAGGTACACGCGCAGCGCCGCGAGGTCGCGGCGCCCGGCTAGGCCGCGCTCGCGGACCTCGATGCCAACTGCTTCGCGAGCCGCGGCGAGCGCCGTGAAACCGCCGATCGAGGCGGTATCGTAGATCCAGCCATGCCAGCCGGAATCGAGGCCCATCAGCTCGCGCAGCCAGCCGACTACGACCTCTTCGAGTTCGGTCGCTGCGGGTGAGGTGCGCCAGAGCATCGCGTTCTGGTCGAGTGCGGCGGCGAGGGCCTCCGCTATCACGCTCGCCGGAGTCGCGCTGATCGCGAAGTACGCAAAGAAGCGTGGATGGTTCCAGTGCGTGACCGCGGGGACGATTAAGCGCTCGAAATCTTCGAGAATCTCCGCGTACGAAACCGGCTGCTCCGGTGCACCCGGCGGAAGCGCGCGCACGAGGGCGCCGGGCGCCGCACGCGAGAGCACCGGGAAGTGCTCGGTATCGCGATAGTACTCGGCGATCCACTCACCGGCCCGCGCAAAAGCCTCGCGAAACGACTCGGGTTCGTTCATCTCGCCGGTCTTTTGGCCTCGGCCGCCCCTTTGCGGCAAAACGGCGGTTCGACAACCGTCTCATACCCCGAAGCATCGGCGAAAGATGCGAACCAAACGAACGCGTTTTGACCTTCACGCACCGGCACCCGCGGGAAATTATCTGTGCTCGCGTTCATCGGTTTGCTTCGCATCACATCCTCCATGGCTGCGCGTTGCGCACGCCGGGCTCCCCGATCGTTGCCTCGCATTTCGCCGGAAGGCGTCGCGGCCCCGCGAACCGTCCGCGCGAACGGCGCCTGGGACGGCCGTTTCTTCGAAGGCGTCTGCTGCGCTGCCTCGACGAGGCTGTGTTCGCGCTGCTGCCGAAGACGCGTCGGGTTTCGCACGCGATTTTGTGATAAATCTCAGCCAGCGTACTGGCCCCGGTCATGCGCGCCGTGGACGAGGCGCCCAGCTTGGTGCGCTCGCCGTAAAATTCGAATCTCGGAGGTTGCGCGATGTGGGCAATTTGGGGTTTCATCCTCGCAGCCGGGATTGGCTTAGCCGTCGTCCACGGCGCCGGCCGCAGCGGCGCAGTGCGGCGCGACGAGTACCCGTGGCTGCTCGACGAGATCTCGAAGCTCCACGTGATGATCGTCGGCAACCTTGCGGGTTTTGCGTTTACCGGCATTGTGCTCGTCGTGACGCTTGCGCGAAATCGCGTAGGATCCGGTGTTGCGCAGCTCTCGCTCGATGCCGTGATTATCATGTTCTTTGTCGCGTATCTGTACTGGGTCGGCGCAGCATTCCTGATATCGTTTTTGCCGCACGTCCGCATGGCCGGCGACTTCGTGCAGCGGCTCCATTTCGGACTCGCCTCAACGATCGAATACCGAACCGTTTTTCTTTCCTGGTTCGCGTTGCTGCCGCTTCTTCAGGCGAATGGCTTTGGGCGGCTTAGTCAGATCTTATATTTTCTTGTGCCCGCATCGTTGCTGATCGGATCGCTGCTGCTGGCGATGGCTACCGACGGTCTCGGACTAGTGGACGTTAGAGAAACCTATTTCTCGGCCGCGGTCGGCACCGGGCTCGCGCTCGCGTACGCTGCGATCGTCGCTGTTGCGGCGCCCGCTGCTCGCTCGGCATATTCGCCGATCTATCTTGCGCTCGTAATCTTCTGCCTCAACGGTGCCGGATTCGTACTTGCCGCACTGACACCGCTCTCACCGCGCTACGTGGGGATACAGCGCTTCTTCGAACGTAACGGGCGGCAGATCGTCGTCGCAGATATGCAGTTGACGATGGTTTCCCTGGCCTTTCTCTGGCTTGCCGTCGTCGGGGTGATTTGAAGAACCGCGGCTCGGCTCGGCGCAGGCTCCCACTGCGCCGGGGCCGGCGGGGCGAGGCGCGGTCGCCCGAGCTTGACCCTCGTTGACGGAGGTAGCGGCCCCGGTCGCCAATCTGCGTAAGGTCGACAGGGGCGAACGCCGCCCGGAGGAGAGCCGATGAAGTACCGCACCTATCCGCAGACCTCGATCAGCGTCAGCGAAGTCGGCTTCGGCCTCTGGACGACCGCGACCGATTGGTGGGGCAAAATGAGCGACGCGGAGGCGGTCCGACTCCTGCACGAGGCCTTCGATCTGGGGATCACGCTCTACGATGCGGCCGACACGTACGGCAACGGCCGCAGCGAGGAGCAGCTGGCGCTCGCCTTTGAAGACCGGCGCGAGCGGGTCGTCTATTCGACCAAATTCGGCTACGATTTCTACACCTACGCGGGTGAGCGCAAGGGTCAGAACGAGATCCCGCACGATTTTTCGCCGGCTTTCGTGCGCTATGCGCTCGAGGGGTCGCTGCGGCGGCTGCGGACCGAAACGATCGATCTCTACTCGATCCACAATGCGCACCTCTCGGAGGTCGAGAACGACGAACTGTTTGCGCTGCTCGAAAGCTTCAAGGACGAGGGCAAGATTCGCGCCTACGGGGCGGCGCTCGGGCCCGCGATCGGCTGGCTCGTGGAAGGCTGCGAGATGGTCAAGCGCCGCAAGGTAACCAACCTGCAGATGATCTGGAACATCCTCGAACAATATCCGGGCGATCCGATGCTGCGGGCCGCCTACGATGCCGGCGCCGACACCGGCTACCAGATTCGCGTCCCGCACGCAAGCGGGATGCTCGAAGGCAAGTACACCGAGCAGACCGTCTTCCCGGTCGGCGATCACCGCAATCACCGCCCGCACGCGTGGCTGGTCGGCGGGGTGCAAAAGGTCGAGAAACTACGCTTCCTCGAGCGCGGCGGCGAGCGCACCCTCGGGCAGGCGGCCATCGGCTGGCTCCTTGCCGAGCCGCGCGTGATGACGGTGCTGCCGAACATCTACGACCGCGAGCAGCTCGTCGAATTCGCGGCGGCGCCGGAGACGCCGGCCCTCTCCCGCGATGAACTCGAACGCGTCGCGGCACTCGGGGCAGCGAACTTCGGCATCGAAGAGCCGCCCTCGGCGTACAAGGGCACGATGTCCTACGACGACGTGCCCGCCGCTGCGCTCGCAGCGCGTACCTGAGCACGGTGCTCGAAGCGATCCTCTCGGCCAACGCGCCGGCGCCGATCGGGCCGTACAATCAGGCGGTCCGAGTCGGCGACCTGCTCTTCTGCAGCGGCCAGATCGCGCTCGATCCGGCGCGCGGCGAGTTGGTCCCGGGCGACGCCGCCGCGCAGACGCGGCAAGTCATGGCCAATCTGGGCGCCGTCCTGGCCGCCGCCGGCCTCACCTTCGAAGCGGTCGCGAAGACCACGATCTTCCTCGTCGACATGGCCGATTTCTCGGCGGTCAACGCGATCTACGGCGAGTTCTTTCGCGAGACGGCTCCGGCCCGCTCGACGGTCGCCGTGGCCGCCCTCCCGCGCGGCGCGCGGGTCGAGATCGAGGCGACCGCCGTCCTCTAGCCGCGCGGCAAGCGTGGCCGGCGCTACGATCTTGGCAAGGCAACCTCCGACCTGCCCGGGCGTATACTCCCAGGGACCGGCTGTCGTTGGGCGAACGCTTGCAGGTTACATCCGACGTCGAGTCGGTAAGGGGAAGCTCGTATGGACCGTCAATCGTTTTTGACCGCAACCCTAGGCGCAAGCGCGCTCGCCGCCGCTCCGAGCGGGGCGCTGGCCGACCTGGTCGCGGCCCGGCCAACGACGCAGCAGGCGCTCTTCGATGCGTTGCCGCGGCCGCGCGTCGATCAATGGGTCCGCCTCATCCTCGCCTCGGGCGTCCCGTACCAGAAGCAGATCGGCATGGTCAGCGAAACCTCGACCCGCGGTCAGCTGCTGTATTACGAAACCCAGGTCGGCGTGCCGGGCGGTTCGTGCAATCCCAACACGATGAAGCGGATCTATATTCAAGGCTCAAGCTTCGGCTCGCTGCTCTCGCAGAGCCGGGTCACGGCGTACGTCGCGGCGTCGGGGACGATCATCTCGCGTTGGGACGACATCGGCGGCGGCCAACAGCAGAGCGCGCTCGACTCCCGCGTGCGGTTGCTGGACCTCGCCTATCTCTACGACGACCGGCCACTGATCGTGCGCTCGGTCGAGAAGACGACGTTGGGCTTACACTCGGGCAAGCACGCCGTCACCCACCTGGTCGCCGATTTCGCGCCGCCCTACGACAGCCGCCACGTGCTCAGGCGGGTCGAGCTGTGGACGACGCCCGCGGTGCCCTTCGGCGTTGCCAAGTATCGCGCGCTATCCACCGACTCCGATCCTTTCGAGGCGACGCTTTACTCCTACGGCGATCGTTTCAAGCCCGAGCTCGCGATGACGCTCGACTCGATTCGCGTGATCACCCCCGACGGAACCAGCGTCCAAACCGGCTAACGATTGGGTCAGGTGTCGGGCTTGCCGTCGCTGGCGAAGAAGCCGCTGCGATTGGGCATCCGAATCTGCGGTAGGGTCGTGCGGTCGAGCACGGCAGCGTTGGGCACGATCCCGCTTTGGGCCAGGATATACGCGCACAGCGCGTAGATCTGGGGCGCTGAGAGCGACTGCGGTGCCTTGGGCGGCATTGCCCGGCGAATGTAATCGAAGAGGGTCGTCGCGTAGGGCCAGTAGCTGCCGACCGTTTTTTGCGGGAAGACCTTGGTGAGCGTACCGCGACCGCCCCAGAGCTGCGGCGCAACCGGCGTGTCGTGACACTCGGCGCAGCGCGTTTGGTACAGCGTTGCACCTTGGGCGACCGAGCCGCCTCCCGGTGGTAGGCCCTGGCCGTCGGGGGTCACGGAGATGTCCCAAGCGGCGACGTCGGCGGCGCTCGCCGGGCGCCCGAGCCCGAAGTTCGCCGACGCCGGCTGCGAGCGTGTCGTGCAGCCGCCGCCCCCCAACGCGAGCGCGAGCGCGAGCGACGCGTTCTGCAACGCAACGCGCACCTCAACCGCCACCGTTGGTGACGTCTCCGAGCGGCGAGAGCTTCCACGTCTGGATCGCGTTGTTGTGGTACTCCGAAAAGAACCCGCGCACTGCGACCAAACGCTTGTAGGTCGGTTGCACGTAGCCCGTCTCGTCGGTGGCGCGGCTCTGCAGCGATGCGGCGCGGCCGTCCCAGACGAAATCGTGCGTGAAGCGCGTAAAGGCGCGCGGCAGCAGCGGTTCGCCCAAGGTGGCATCGCTCCAGCTCCCGCCGCCGTCGAGCGAGACCTCGACGCGCGCGATCCGCCCGCGTCCCGACCACGCGAAGCCGCGAATCTCGTAGAAGCCAGCCCCCGGCAAACGCTGGCCGGCCGAGGGAAAGACGATCACGGACTTCGCGTCCATGATGAAATCGAAGGCGCGTGCCTTCCCGTCGGGCAGCAGCTCGGTGTATTTGGCGGTCTCTTCGCGCGTGTAAAACGGCCGCGGGCCCAAGGTGAGACGGCGCAGCCACTTGACGTTGGTGCTCCCTTCGTAGCCCGGGAGGATCAAACGCAGCGGATAGCCTTGCTCGGGGCGCAGCATCTCGCCGTTCTGCCCGTAGACCAGCAGTGCGTCGTCCAGCGCCTTGGCGAGCGGGATGCTGCGGTCGAAGGCCGCGCCATCGGCGCCCTCGGCGAGGATCCACTGCGCCGCCGAGAGCGGCTGGCTTTGCTCGAGCAGAAGCCGCAGCGGGACGCCCGTCCACTCGCAGCAGGAGATCAGACCGTGCGAAAACTGCACGCTGGCCGCTTGCGGACCGTGCCACTCGCTCGAGCCATTGCCCGCGCACTCGAGGAAGTGGATCCGCGAGGCCGACGGAAAGCGCAGCACGTCGGCGACGCTGAACACCAGCGGGCGCTGCACCAGACCGTCGACCAGCAGGCGGTGACGGCGCGGGTCGAGGCGCGCGACGCCGGCGTGATTTCGCGCGAAGCACAGGCCGCTGGGGGTGACGATCCCGGTCTGGTTTTGCAGCGGCGTGTAGGCGAGCTCGACGGCGTCGGCCGGACGGCGCACGACCTGCGCCTCGAACGGCGAGGGCTGACCGTACGGTGCGACCGCGCGGCCCGGCCCCAGCATCGAAGGTGGAACGGCCGGCGGCTCGGGCCGTGGCGATGCGGTGCTCAGCAACGCGGCCGCGTCGCGCAAAAACGACGCGCGGCCGATCATGTGCCGTCGCGCAGACGCCGGCTGCGCTCCACGCCTCGCTCGCTGGCCACGAGCCTTCCCTTCGTGCCCCGCGGTACAGGCCATGCCGCAGGCGGTTCTCGCTGCTTCGCAGCCGTTTACTGCAACGAGGCGAGTTCGTGGGCGGCGGCGCTTGCGATCTCGGGTTCGGTGGACTTGGCGGCGAGGTTGTACTGCGAGCGCGCCAGATCGCGCTTGCCCATCTTCTCGTAGAGCGCGCCGAGCAGATAGTGCAGGCGTCCGTCCTGGGGCGCGACGCTCAACCCCTTGAGGTACGACGCTTCCGCGAGCGCATCGAGCCCTTGCGCGGCGTAGTCGAAGCCGAGATCGATGTAGGCCTCGCGCGAAAACGGATCGGCGGCCAGCGCCTTGGTGTAGAACGACATCGCGTCGCTGCGGTCGCCTGCGACATCGCGTAGGTAGCCGAGGTCGACGAGCGCGGCTGCGCCGTCGGGTTCGACCCGATTGGCATGTTGGAAGTCGCGTAGCGCGACGTCGTTGCGGTTCAGGTCGATCTCGGCATCGCCGCGGTTGACCAGCGCGGGATAGTTGTCAGCGTCGATCTCGAGACAGCGATCGAGGACGCCGCTCGCCTGGTCGGGGCGGTGCTGGTCGAGGTACGCGCCGCCGAGCGCAGAGAGGATCGGACAACTTTGCGGAGCGTTCTCGAGGGCCCGCTCGAACGCGCTCACCGCTTCGGAGGTCCGATGGATCGCCGCATAGATCGTGCCGATCGCATAGAGCGCAGCCGCATCGTCGGGACGCTCGCTGGCCGCACGTTCGTAGGAAGCGACGAAGGCGGGTAAATCGCCGCGGCGCTCGTGCAGCGCCACCAACTGCTCGTAGGCGTCGCTCGCGGGCAGGCTCGCTTCGAACTGCGCGATGGCATCGGAGATGCGGTCTTGGCTCGCGTAGAGGCCGCCGAGGCGATCGTGGGTCGGCCGGTCGCCGGGCGCCGTGCGCAAGATATCGAGGTAGGTGCGCTCGGCCGAGGCCAGGTCCCCGGAGCGGTAGTACAGATCGCCGAGGTACCGCTCGACCTCGAGTTCGCGCGGATGCGCACCGAGGTACGCGACGAGCTGCGCGATCGCTGCGGTGACGTTCCCGGAGGCGACCTGGGCGCGCGCCTGATCGACGACCGTGGCGGATCCGGGCGGCGCCCCGGCCGCCCGCGCAGCGAGCGGCCAAGGACCGGCGAGCACGCAGAAGGCGAAGGCCGCGAGTGCGGCCGCGAACGAACGGCCAAAGCCACCGGTCGCGAACATCGCAGGCAGAAGGTTCGACCCGCTCTTGCCGGCCCCCCCTCGCCGTCCGGCGAGCGCGTGAAGTTTTGGCTTCCCCACGCAAAATCGCGGGCCGGGGCGCCGATAAGCCCACCGTATGACCCCGGTCACGCACCCGGCGCGCATCCCCTTCGCCGTGCTGCTCGTCACGCTCTTGGCCGTGCCCGGCCGCGCCGCGGCACCCACCGCTCCGCGACTGGTCCCGCTAGCGCATCTCGGGATCCCGATCGTGCTCATGCATCAGGTATCGAACGATCCGATCCACACCGCGCACGGCGTCGACAACGTGACCGAGCCCTGGCTTTCGCCCGCGGCTTTCGAGGGGTTCTTGGCGCAGTTGCAGGGTCGGGGCTACCACGTGATCGCGCTCTCGGAAGCGCTCGACTATTTTGCCGGGAAACGGAGCGCCGCGAGCCTGCCGCCCGAGCCGGTCGTGCTGACCTTCGACGACGGCTACGAGACTGCATGGACGACGGCAACCCCGATCCTGCGCGCGTACCACGACGTCGCCACGATGTTCTTCGAAGGCGAGCGCACCGGGACGACGCCGGGACGGCTGACGCTCGCCGAGCTTCGGGCCATGGAACGCAGCGGCGTCTGGACGCTCGAATCGCACGGCTGGGCCGGACACGACACGATTCAAATCGACGCGCACGGCGACCGCAGCTTCTACTGGTACGCAAACCTCGCGTACCTGCCGGCCCAGCATCGGCTCGAGACGAAATCCGAGTTCGAAGCCCGGGTGCAGGCCGATCTGGCGCATTTCCGCGCCGTCTTCGAACCCGCGCTCGGAACCAAGCTCGACGTCTTCGCCTACCCGAGCGGCGAGTTCGGCCAAGACGCCTCGCTCGCGCCGGGCGGCGATCCGAACATCTTGCTTGGTGCCGGCC
>JBOHTX010000029.1:0-13865 GCA_050733855.1 Vulcanimicrobiaceae bacterium | reverse complement strand
GCTCGATCCGAAGAAACTCGCCGACAACGGGCTGGCCGTCAGCGACGTGATCACGGCGCTCCAGAACCAGAACGTGCAGGTGGCGGCCGGCACGATCGGAGCGCCGCCGACCAACGGGCACCAGCCCTACCAGATCAGCGTGCGTGCGGTCGGGCGGCTGACCGATCCCTCGCAGTTCGAGAACATCGTGCTCAAGAGCACGCCCAACGGCGGCCACGTGTTCGTGCGCGACGTCGGCCGCGTGCAGCTCGGCGCCGAAACCTACTCGAGCGACCTGCATTTCAACGGCCGCTCGGCGGTCGGCATCGGGATCGAGACGCTGCCGACCTCGAACGCGCTCGACGTCTCGAAGGCGGTCCGCGCCGAGCTGGCGGTGCTCTCGAAGAAGTTCCCGCCGGGGATGTACTACAGCCTGGCGTTCGACGTCACGAGCTTCGTGAGCGAGTCGATTCGCGAGGTCGTGATCACGCTGCTGATCGCGATCGTGCTGGTCGTCGCCGTCATCTATTTCTTCTTGCAGGATTGGCGGGTGACGCTGATCCCGGCGATCACCATCCCGATTTCGCTGATCGGGACCTTCGCCGCGATGAAGATGCTTGGCTTCTCGATCAACACGCTGACGCTGTTCGGTTTGACGCTTGCGACCGGCCTGGTCGTCGACGACGCGATCGTGGTCATCGAAAACATCTCGCGCTTCATCAACGAGAAGAAGATGACCCCGCTAGCCGGCGCGGCCGCCGCCATGCGCGAGATCTCCGGGGCCGTGGTCGCGACCTCGCTCGTGCTGCTCGCGGTCTTCGTGCCGGTCGCCTTCTTTCCGGGCGAAACGGGTCAGCTCTACAAGCAGTTCGCGCTGACGATCGCCTGCTCGATCACAATCTCGCTCTTCAATGCGTTGACGCTCACCCCGACGCTCTCTGCGCTGCTGCTGGGCCGCGGCGAGCGGCCGCGCGGCAACTTCTTCAGCGCGGTCAATCGCGGCATCGCGGCCCTGCGCAGCGCCTATCACGAGGTGCTGGGCGGGCTCGTGCGCTTCCGCGCCGCGATCGTCGTCCTGTTCTTGGTCGGGCTCGGCCTGACCGGGTACCTGTTCAACTCGGCGCCGACCGGCTTCACGCCCTCAGAAGACCAAGGCTACTTCATCGTCACCTTGCAAGGCCCCGAGGGCTCGTCCCTCGATACGACCGAGGCCGTCGCCAACCACGTCGAAGCCCTGATCCACAAGCGATCCGAGGTCCAGAGCGTCTTCGACGTGCTCGGCTTCGGCTTCACCGGCAACGGCCCGAACTTCGCGACCATGTTCGTGCTGCTCAAGGATTGGAAGGACCGGCCGGGCTTCACGCATTCGGTCTTTGCGATTCTCTATGGACGGCACGGCCTGCAGAGCGAGTTCTCGCAGATCCCGCAAGCGCAGATCTTCGCCTTCAATCCCCCCTCGATTCAGGGGATCGGCAACGTCGGCGGCTTTCAGTTCGAACTCGAAGATCGCAGCAACGTCGGCCTGAACAAGCTGTACGGCGTCGCCCAAACCTTCATGGGCGCCGCCTACGCCGATCCGAAGCTGAGCCAAGTCTATACGACCTTCCGCGACGACAGCCCGCAGCTCGTCGCCAACGTCGACCGGCTGAAAGCGGCCTCGCTCAACGTGCCGCTCTCGAATATCTTCGAGACGATGCAGGTCTACCTCGGCTCGCTCTACGTCAACGATTTCACCTACCTGAACCGGCCGTACCGGGTCTACGTCCAGGCCGATACGCCCTACCGCAGCTCGCTCTCCGCCCTGCAGACGATCTACGTGCGCGGCAGCCCCGGCGCCGACGGCTCGCCGGGCGCGATCATGCCGCTCGATACGCTGCTGCGCACCTCGATGGGCAAAACGGCGCCCGTCATCAGCCACTACAATCTGTTTCGCTCGATCGAACTGAGCGGTCAGCCCGGCCAGGGCTACGGCTCGGGGACCGCGATCGCCGAGATGGAGAAGCTCGCGAAGAAGGTCGATCCGGCGGGCGTGGGTTACGAGTGGTCGGGGATCTCGCTCGATGAGATTCAGTCGGGGAGCCAGTCGGCCCTGATCTTCGCGCTAGGCATCATCGTGGTCTTCTTGGTGCTGGCCGCGCAGTACGAGAGCTGGACGGATCCGCTCGTGATCCTGATGTCGGTGCCGCTCGCGATCCTCGGCGCGCTGCTCGCGATCGACGGGCGCGACATCGCGGCGGTCTTCCTGCCGCAGGTCGGCTTCGTCGTGAGCGACGTCTACGCTCAAGTCGGCTTCGTGATGCTGATCGGCCTCGCGAGCAAGAACGCGATCTTGATCGTCGAGTTCGCCAACCAACTGCGCGAGCAGGGGCTCGATACGATCGCCGCCGCGCGCCGCGCCGCCGAGACGCGCTTGCGGCCGATCCTGATGACGTCGCTCGCGTTCATCCTCGGGATCCTGCCGCTGGTTTTCGCCTCCGGCGCGGGGAGCGCGAGCCGCCACAGCCTCGGGACGCCGATCTTCGGCGGGATGATCCTCTCGTCGATCCTGAACCTGTTCCTCGTCCCGGTGATCTACGTGCTGGTGGTCAGCGTGCGCGAGCGCTTCTCGGGGCCGCGCGGCGGCCGCCGGCTGGCGAGCGAGCTGCCCCCGAGCAGCGAAGCGGAACCTGCGCTCGGCGTCCCCGTTAGCTGACGCCCGCGCGCTTGCGGCGGGTCGTCCGGATTTCGTGCGACAGCGGGTCGCCGATGTTGTCGCGCCGATAATCGCGGGCGTGCGCGCGGGTTTCGCGCGCGTTGCGCAGGAGCGATTCCTCGGTCGGGCCGGCGAGCGTCTTGCGGGCCCGCGCCGGGGCGCCGGCCGCTACGATCCGCGGCCCGAGCCGCTCGTCCGCGACCACGACGCTCCCGGCGGCGACCACGCTTTGGGCTCCGACCGTCGCGCCGGCGAGCACGACGGCGTTCGAGCCGACGAGCGCCCCGGGTTCGATCGTGCAGTCGTCGAGGACGGCGCCGTGGCCGATGGTCGCGTCGGCGCCGACCGTCAGCGGCCGCCCGCTGGCGTGCAGCACGGCGTTGTCCTCGACCGCGGCGCGCGCGCCGACGTGGATCGGAGCCTGGTCGGCGCGCAGCACCGCCCCGAACCAGATCGAGGCTTCCTCGCCGACCACGACCTCGCCAACCAGCGTCGCCGTCGGCGCGACGAACGCCGAGCCCGCGACCCGCGGAACTTTGCCGTTGTACTCGATGAACATCCGTTCGCAGCTCCTCTCGTGCCGGCGGTTTCACATCGCCGTCTCATGATCTTATGAGAATCTTCACAACTCGGGCCGATACTCTGTCTACAGGAGGTTCGGCCATGGCTCGCCTCGTCATCCTCGCCCTGATCATCGCTGCATTCCTCGCCTGCGCCCCCCTGGGAACCTAGATCAGGGGAGGACGCCTCGGATTTCGTGGAGGCCGTTGAGCACGAACTGGACGGCGAGCGCGGCCAGGATGATCCCGAGGACGCGGGTGATCGCGTTGATTCCGGTCTTGCCGATCACGCGCAGCAGCAGCGTGGCGGCTCGCATGCACAGCCACGTCGCGAACAGGGCTGTGGCGAACGCCGCCGCGACGACCGCGATCGAAAGCGGCTTGCCGTGCAGTGGTTCGAGTAAGAGGATGACGGTTGCAATCGTGCCGGGGCCCGCAATCATCGGGATCGCAAGCGGAAAGACGGCGGGGTTCTCGGAGGGATGTTCTTCGCCCGGCGTCGCCTTGGCGCCGGTCGGTCGCGCGAACAGCATGTCGATCGCGATCAGCAGCAACAGGATGCCGCCCGCGATCGTGAATGCCGGCAGCGTGATCCCGAGCCCGTCGAAGAGCGCCTTCCCGAGCACGCCCATGAACAGCACGATCCCGGCCGCAAAGAGCACTGCCTGATCGACGATCGCCCGCCGGCGCTCCGCGCCGACGCCGGCGGTCACGGCCAGCGTGAATGGGATCATGCCGATCGGATCGATGATCGTAAAGGCCGTCGCGAAAGCGGTAGCTGCAAAACGCCAGTCCACAGAAGTCCGATTCCGTCGAACGGAGCGGAACCTTCTCGGCTACGAATCGCGGTAGGCCGCGATCCAGTCCGCGCGGACGAAGAGCCGCCGTCCGCGCCGAACGGTCCGCAGGCGACCGCGCTGCGCGGCCTTGTAGAGCGCGGCGCGCTCCGCGCCGCATGCAAAACTTGCGAGCGGCCGCAGCGCGCCGCTTGCGGCACCCGCCTCATCGCCGAGCGAGCTGAGCGCGCGCAGCGTCGCGCGCGCCAGCAGGATCGCAAGCGGCCGGCGGTCGCCCGCATCGGCACGGCGCAGCGCGGCCAGATACGGGACGCGTGCAAGCGGGAACGGGACCGAAGGAAAGCCGAGCCGCCGTAGGAGCAGCGTGACGACGAGCCGTCCGACGCGCCCGTTCCCACACGCGAAGGGCCGAATCCGCTCGAAGCGCAGGTGCGCCTCGGCGACCCAGCGGAGCGGCTCGTCACGGGCCGGCGGCCCGCCCGCGAGCCGCTCGACGAAGTGCCCAAGGTCGCGCGCGACGAGCCACGGCGCCGGCGGCACGGCGTCGCTTGGGAGTGCCGCTGCGACGGTCGTCCGGAAACGGCCGGGTTCGCCGCCCGAAGCGCGGCGCACGGCGGCGGCATGGAGGTGGACGATCTCCTCGAGCGAGAGCCAGGGCCGGCGGCGCGACGGCGGCGCGAGCGATTCGACGAGCGCTAGCGCCTCGCCGTAGTCAGCGACGAGGAGGTACTCGCCGAGCGGTCGCCCGCCGAGCGCGAGTCCCCGCTCGAGCAGGGCCGCAACCTCGGCGCGCTCGAGCGAACTGCCGGCTACCCGCGCCGAGGCCAGGACACAGTCAATGCGGAGCCGCCGCTCGGCGTCCTTCGGGAGGGGCCCCGAGCCAACTCGCTCGCGCTCGGCGACAATCGCTGCGGCGAGGGACTCGAAAAGGCGCGATGGCCGCGCTCCTCTGTGATTCAGCATTCGTCCACTATGTAAGAATCATCGAGATATGGACAGTACCTGGAAGACCTCCGTCCACAAGTGCACGAAGCAGGCTTCGTGGACAGCGACTACCTCCAAGCCCTCGAGGACCGGGTCCTCGTCTTCGACGGCGCGATGGGGACCGAGCTGATGGCGCTCGAGCTCGGCCCCGACGATTTCGGCGGCGCGCCCTATCACGGCTGCAACGAGGCGCTCGTGCGCAGCCGTCCGGAGGTCGTCTCGCGCATTCACGAGGCGTACCTGGCCGCCGGGGCCGACGTGCTCGAGACCGATTCGTTTACCGCCTCGCGCCTCAAGCTCGACGAATACGGGCTCGGCGAGCACACGCTCGAGATCAACCGCCGCGCGGCCGAACTCGCACGCGAAGCCGCCGACCGCTTTGCGACCGGCGCGCGCCCGCGCTTCGTGGCCGGTTCGCTCGGCCCGACCGGGATGCTGATCTCGTCCTCCGACCCTGCACTCTCGCAGATTACCTTCGATGAACTCGCAGCGCTCTACACAGAGCAGTCGCGCGCGCTCGTCGAGGGCGGGGCCGATCTGTTGCTGCTCGAGACGGCGCAAGATCTGCTCGAACTCAAGGCCGCGGTCGCGGGGATCGTGCGCGCCTTTGCTGCGGGCCTGCGGCGGGTCCCCATTCAAGCGCAAGCAACCCTCGATCCCAACGGCCGCATGCTGCTCGGGACCGATATTCGAGCGGTCGTCGCGACCCTCGATGCGCTGCCGATCGACGTGATCGGGCTCAACTGTTCGACCGGACCCGTTCACATGCGCGACGGCGTGCGCTACCTCTGCGAGAACTCGCGCTGTTTCGTCAGCGTGATTCCGAACGCCGGCCTGCCGCTCATGGGCCCCAAAGGCGAGACGATCTATCCCGAGCGTCCCGAAGAACTTGCGCGCGAACTCGGCGCCTTCGTCGACGACTTCGGCGTCAACGCGATCGGCGGCTGTTGCGGCACGACGCCCGCGCACATCGAAGCGCTGGCACGGGTCGCCGCCGGCAAGCGCGGCCGCCGTCCGCAGCGCGGCGAACGCGAGCAGGTCGCCTCGTCGATGACGGCCGTCTCGCTCGTGCAAGATCCGAAGCCGCTGCTCGTCGGCGAGCGTATCAACGCGCAGGGCTCGCGGCGCGTCAAGCGGCTCTTGCTCGCCGACGATTACGATGCGATGGTCGAGGTCGCACGCGAGCAGATCGCCGGCGGAGCGCACGTCCTCGACATCTGCGTCGCGCTCACGGAACGCGCCGACGAGGATCGCCAGATGGCGACGGTCGTCAAGAAACTGGCGCAGTCGGTCGAGGCACCGCTGATGATCGACTCGACCGAGGCCTCGACGATCGAAGCGGCCCTCAAGATCTACGCGGGTCGCACGATCGTCAACTCGGTTCACCTCGAGAACGGGCGCGTAAAGATCGACAAGATCCTGCCGCTCGTCGTGGAGAGCGGTGCGGCGGTCGTTGCGCTCACGATCGACGAGGCCGGGATGGCAAAGACCGCGCAACGCAAGCTCGAAGTCGCACGCCGCATCTTCGATATTATCGTCGGCGAGTTCGGGCTTCCGCCGGGCGCGCTGATCTTCGATGCACTGACCTTCACGCTCGCGACCGGCGACCCGGAGTTCGGGCCCTCGGCGAAGGAAACGATCGAGGGGATTCGCCTGATTAAAGGCGCGCTGCCGGGCGTACTCACCTCGCTCGGCGTCTCGAACGTCTCGTTCGGCCTGGCCCCGCCGGCGCGCGCCGCGCTCAACTCCGCGATGCTCCATCACTGCGTCGAGGCGGGCTTAGATATGGCGCTCGTCAACGCCAAGGAGATCGAACCCTACGGCGAGCTCGATGCCGAAGACCGCTTGCACTGCGACGACCTCATCTTCGATCGCCGCCCCGATGCGCTCGCGCGCCTCATCGCGCACTTCGACCGCGCCGCGCCCGACGCCGAAGCAGAAAGTGCGCAGGAACTCGACGACGATCGATCCGTCTCCGAACGCATCCATCACGCGATCCTGCGCCGCAAGAAGGAGGGGATCGAAGCGCTGATCGATCTGGCGCTCGCCGAACGCGATCCGGTCGCGGTGCTCAACGAGATCCTCTTGCCCGCGATGAAGGACGTCGGCGACCGCTTTGGGGCGGGCGAACTGATCCTGCCCTTCGTCCTACAATCGGCCGAAGTGATGAAGCGCGCGGTCGCGCATCTCGAGCAATTTCTCGAACGCCGCGAGGGCACGAGCAAAGGGATCGTCGTCCTCGCGACCGTTTTCGGCGACGTCCACGATATCGGCAAGAATCTCGTCCACACGATCCTCGCCAACAACGGGTACACCGTCTTCGACCTCGGCAAACAGGTCCCGATCTCGACGATCGTCGAGAAGGCCGTCGAGGTCGGTGCCGACGCGATCGGGCTTTCCGCGTTGCTCGTCTCGACGTCGAAACAGATGGCGGCCTGCGTCGCCGAGCAAGCATCCCGCAAGCTCTCGTTTCCGATGCTGGTCGGCGGCGCGGCGATCAATCGCGACTTCGGACGCCGGATCGCGCTGCTCGACGGGGGCGCGCGGACCTTCGAAGCGGGCGTCTTCTACGCCAAGGACGCCTTCGAAGGGCTCGAGCTGATGGATGCGTTGACCGGCGAACCTGCCCGCCGCGAAGCGTTGCTCGAACGTTCGCGCAGCGAAGCGCTGGCTGCGGCCGCGCGGGCCGCCGCCGCTGCCCAAGCGCCGACGCGCCCCGTCGCGCAAGCGCCGCAGCTACCCGCCGCCGCGATCCCGCAACCGCCTTTCTGGGGGGCACGGGTCGTGCGCGACGTTCCCCTTGCGGAGCTGTGGCCGTGCTTCGATCTGCGCAGCCTCTACCGGCTATCGTGGGGCGGCGCAAATCAGAAGGGCGATGCCTGGGAACGGCTGGTCGCCGAAGAATTCGAGCCCCGCTTGCGCGCGTTCGAGCGGCGTTGCGCGAGCGAAGCCTTGCTCGAGCCGCGCATCGTGTACGGCTACTTTCCGGCGGCCGCCGAGGGCGACGACCTGATCGTTTGCGATCCTTCCGATCCCAGGCGCGAGCGCGCGCGCTTCGCCTTTCCGCGCCAGCTCGGCGGCGAGCGGCGTTCGCTCGCCGATTACGTGCGAGCGCGCGAGGACGGCCGCGCACGCGACCTCGTGGCGCTGCAGGTCGTCACGGTCGGCGCCGCGATCTCGGAGCACATCGCCGCCCTCCACCGCGCCGGCGACTATAGCGAGAGTTATTTTCTGCACGGCTTCTCGGTCCAAGCGGCGGAAGCGCTCGCCGAACTCTCCCATCGGCGGATTCGCGCCGAGCTCGCACTCGAAGGCGAGCGCGGCAAGCGCTACTCCTGGGGCTACGGTGCCTGCCCCGACCTCGCGCAGCACGCGCTGGTGTGGGAACTGCTTGACGCGCGCGCGGCGATCGGCGTCGAACTGACCGAGGCCTTCCAGATCGTTCCCGAGCAATCGACCGCGGCGCTCGTCATCCACCACCCAAGCGCAGCCTACTTCAACGCCGCCGCCACCCGCGAACTCGTTTCGGCGTGAGCGATATCTTCGAGAGGATCACCAACGCCGGCCCACGTGCCGACCGTGACGATGGGATTGGGCGGTTCACCACATGAACTCGTAGAGTGGGATGATGTACGATCGCGCACTCGGATAGATCGCGGCGACGTTGTCGATCGCGGACGCGAGCGCGGCCGCCGAACGCCGCAGCCTATGTTGGTCCTCGTAGATCAGCAGCAGGCCGGCGTGCTCAGCGTGGGCGGACATTTGGCGGCGGAAATCGTCGGCATCCTTCGTGACGACGGTCCGATTCTCGGCTAACGCCAGCTCGATGATGGCCGCGTCGGAGGCCCCCACTCCAAGAGCGCCGACGGTTGTCATCACGTCGTGACCCGCGTTCCGTAGGCGTGCCAAGAAATCGCGCTCTGCACAATTTTCATCGATCAGCAGGCGCATGGTGCGTTACGAAAGCTTCGGTTCTGCGGCGCTGTTCTGCGGATTCCGCGTCGATTAGCCGACGATTGCGCGAGACGTAATCGACGGCCTCGGCGACGGCCAATGGGTCGAGGTCGAATTGATCGGCGGTCGTTGCGACCGTCCACCCGTTGGCTTCCATGCTGTTGACGAGCTGCCCGGCGGTGATTCTGCGGCCCTTGATCGAGAGCTGTTTGCGCCACGGATGCGGGACCTGGACGAGAAATCGATACCGGGTTTCCGGGCGTAGCGCGCTCGTCACCTCGGGGATGGCGTCCACGGCTCGAGGGTCGTCTCCCGGCAGGAACGAGACCACGGTCCCCTGCTCGATGGCGGCGGACAGCTTCGAAAACAAACCGAGTAGCGCTCGACCGGTCTCGGAGTCGCCCTGCGTTCCCCAGACACGTCGCGCCCGGTCGAGTGCCAGCTCGTCCTCGGGACGAAGGTCAATTTGTATGCGCCGCCGCTTCATGTCTCCATTCTAATGCAATTTGGAGACGCTATCAAGTGCAGAGACGCCCAGGGAGGCTGCCGGAGGAGCGGTAACCTGCCGACGGAGCTTTGCCTTGGAGGTACGATGCAGGTTTGCCGAACGTGCGCTCGCCTCTGGGCGATCGCGGCGGTCGCCGTGCTCGCGGCGTCCGCGAGCGGTTGTTCCTCGCGGTCGCCCGGCAACGGAGCGAGTTCCGCCGGCGGCACGATCAAGATCGGCATCGATTTGCCGGTCAGCGGGGCCGATGCGTCGACCGGGATCCCGACGCGGAACGGCGCGGTGCTCGCGATCGAGCAGGCTGCGCGCAAAGGACTGCCCGGCGGCTTCACCTTGGTCGCCTACGACCTCGACGATGCGGTGCAGGGGACGCACGATCCCAATCAAGGGGCGCAGAACACGCGCGCTTTCATCTCCGATCCGAGCGTGCTCGCCATGATCGGGCCGTTCAATTCCAACGTTGCGGCAGCCGAAATTCCGCTGACGAACGATGCCGGGCTCACCCAGATTTCGCCGGCGAACACGAACCCCGGGCTGACGAAAGGCCCGCAGGCGGCGGCGTTGCGGACCGCCCATCCCGAGACGAACGCCTACTTTCGCGTCTGCGCGACCGACGACCGCCAAGGCTTGGTCGGCGCGGAGTTCGCGCGCAAACGCGGCTTCCGGCGGGCCTTCGTGGTCGACGACAACGAGACGTACGGCAAAGGACTTGCCGACGTGTTCGCCACCGATTTCGCCGCGCGCGGCGGGACGGTCGTCGACCGCGAGCACCTCACGCGGGGGCAGACCGATTTCAAAGCGTTGCTCACCAAGGCCGCAGCGCTCCGACCCGACGTCGTCTATTACGGCGGAACGACCTCGACCGGCGGTGGACTGCTGCGGCACCAGATGGCCGACGCGGGCCTCGGGGACGTGCCGATGATCGGCGGCGACGGGATCGCCGATGCGGAGTTCTTTACCGTCGCCGGGACATCGGCGAACGGCGTGACGTACAGCGTCGCCGCCCCGAACGTGCAGGAGCTGCCGTCGGCGGCGACCTTTATCGCGCAGTACACGGCGCGCTGGCACACGCCTCCCGGGCCGTACAGCGCGAACGCTTACGCGGCTGCGCAAATCGAGATCGCTGCGATCGAACGCACGATCGTCGCCGACCATAACGCGCTGCCGACGCGCGCGCAGGTCCGCGCGCTCGTCGCGGCAACGCATGACTTTCCAAGCCCCATTGGGAAGATCGGTTTCGATGCGGCCGGCGATACCAGCGATCCGATTCTGAGCCTGTACACGGTCGAGAACGGCGCGCCGCGCTTCATCGCCCAGTTCGCCCTCGCATCCGTGCATTGACGGTCTTTTTTCAGCAAATCGTCAACGGGCTCGCGCTCGGCGGGATCTATGCGCTGATCGCGCTCGGCTACACGATGGTCTACGGGATCGTCGAGTTGATCAACTTCGCGCACGGCGACGTGTACACGCTCGGCAGCTTTATCTCGCTGGCCGTGCTCGGGGCGCTCGGGGTGAGCGGCGTGCTGCACGGACCGGCGCTGGTCGCGACGGCGGCGCTTGCGATCGCGGCTTCGATGCTGCTCTGCGGGATCGTCGGCACGGCCATCGAGCGGCTCGCCTACCGGCCGCTGCGCAACGCGCCGCGGCTCGCTCCGCTGATCACGGCGATCGGCGTCTCGTTCATCCTCGAGAACCTGATGCAGCTCTGGCGCGGACCTTCGCCGGTCCCGTTTCCCGCGCTGATGCCGAACCCGACCCTTTCGCTCGGCGGCGTCGAGATCGGGGCCAAGCAGGTTCTGGTCGTGGGCTTGGCGCTCGTGCTGATGATCGCGCTGCAACTCTTCATCTCGCGGACCAAACTCGGCAAAGCGATGCGCGCAACGGCGCAGGACCGCGACGCGGCCTCGCTGATGGGGATCGACATCAACCGTACCATCGCGCTGACCTTTCTCATCGGCAGCGCGCTTGCGGGCGCGGCCGGTTTCGTGAGCGGCGTCTACTACGGAACGACCTGGTTCTTCAACGGCTTCAATGCCGGGCTCAAGGCGTTCACCGCGGCCGTCCTCGGCGGGATCGGCAACGTCCCAGGCGCCATGCTCGGCGGGTTCTTGATCGGTTTGATCGAGGCGATCGCGACCCAGTACATCCCGCAGGGCGACCAGTGGTCGAACGTGGTGGTCTTCTCGGTGCTCGTGCTGGTGCTGATCTTCCGGCCGGCCGGTCTGCTCGGGGAATCGCTCCCCGACAAGGTGTAGCATGCGCCGCTCGCGGCTCGGGGTCGCGGCGCTCGCGCTCGTGCTGCTCGCCATTCCGTTCATGGATTCGAATAACTCGCACCTCGACTTCCTGGCCAATGCCGGAACGTTCATCTTGCTTGCGCTCGGGCTCAATATCGTGGTCGGCTTCGCCGGGCTGCTCGATCTCGGCTATGCGGCCTTCTTTGCGATCGGTTCCTACAGCTACGCCATGCTGGCGAGCCAACAGTTTGGCATTCACATCCCGTTCTGGGTGATGCTCTTCCTGGCGTCGGCGATCGCCGCGCTCTTCGGGCTCCTGCTCGGCGCTCCGACGCTGCGCTTGCGCGGCGACTACCTCGCCATCGTGACGCTCGGCTTCGGTGAGATCGTCCCGCAAACGTTCCTCAATCTCTCAAAATACACCAACGGTCCCAACGGCATCGCCTCGCTCGACCAGCCCTCGCTGTTCGGGCACCGTTTCGGATTCAGCGCGACGCCGTACTATTACCTGACGCTGGTGCTGATCGCACTCGGCATCGCGGTCGCCTCGAACCTGCAGAATAGCCGGCTCGGCCGGGCTTGGATGGCGATTCGCGAGGACGAACTCGCGGCGCGCCACATGGGGATCAATACGACGGCTGCGAAACTGGCCGCCTTCGCGCTCGGCGCCTCGTTCAGCGGGCTGGCCGGGGTGGCCTACGCGGCCAAACTCGATCTCGTCTCGCCCGACGAATTTCAGTTCAACGTCAGCGTGCTGGTACTTTCGATGCTGGTCCTCGGCGGGATGGGCAACATTCCCGGCGTGATCGCCGGCAGTTTCGTGCTCTCGTTCGTCAATAGCTATCTGCTGCCGCAATCGACTTCGATCGCTCAGGGATTCGGGCTGCACGTCGATTTCACGAACTACCGCTTCATGCTCTACGGCATCATCCTGGTGACGATGATGCTCTTCCGGCCGGCCGGCCTGCTGCCGAGCCGCCAGCGCAAAGCCGAGCTGACCCGCTCCCGCGACGACCCGGCCCTGGTCACGTGAGCGCATTTTTCCGAATGTGCGGGGTCCGGCGCACGTTCGGCGGCTTGGTTGCGCTCGCGGGACTCGACTTCGAGATCGAACCCGGCCGGATCGTCGCGCTGATCGGGCCGAACGGCGCCGGCAAGTCGACGGTCTTCAACCTGATTACGGGCGTCTACGCGCCGAGCGCCGGATCGATCGCGCTCGGCGGGACGCCGCTCGTGGGTCTGCCGACCTTTCGCATCGCCGCGCTCGGAATTGCGCGGACGTTTCAGAACATCCGTCTCTTCGCCTTCATGTCGGCCCTCGACAACGTGCTGTGCGGCGCGCATGCGCGCATGCACGCTACGCTCGGAGACTCGCTGCTGCATAGCCCGCGGCAGCGGCGCGAGGAGCGGGCGGTTCGCGAACGGGCCCGCGAACTGCTGGCCTTCGTCGGTCTGGAAGGCGATCACGAGCGGTTCGCGCGCAACCTCCCCTACGGAAGCCAACGGCGCCTGGAGATCGCGCGCGCGCTCGCGAGCGAACCGGCGCTCTTGCTGCTCGACGAGCCGGCCGCCGGTATGAACCCGCGCGAAAAGGAGAGTCTGATCGCGCTGCTCGGCGGCATCCGCGAGCGGGGCGTCACCGTGTTCCTGATCGAGCACGATATGAATTTGGTGATGAACCTCAGCGAACGGGTCACGGTGCTGGATTCCGGCGAGAAGATCGCCGAAGGGACGCCGGCCGAGGTGCGGAGCGATCCCCGGGTGATCGAAGCATATCTGGGGAGCGGCTGACGCGCATGCCGCTCCTCGAACTCGACGGGGTCGATGCGTCCTACGGCCGCATCCGCGCGCTCTCGGAGATCAGCCTGCGAGTCGACGAGGGCGAGGTGGTCGCGCTCATCGGCGCAAACGGCGCCGGCAAGACGACGACCCTGCGTACGATCAGCGGTCTCGTTCGCATTTCACGCGGACGGATTCGATTCGGCGGGAGCGAGATCGCGCGCCTTTCGCCCGACCGGATCGTTGCGTTGGGCGTGGGGCACGCGCCTGAAGGGCGCCGCGTGTTCACGCGGATGTCGGTGCGCGAGAACCTCGAACTCGGGGCTTTCACGCGCTCGCGCGGCGAACTGGCCGAGGGCTTCGAGCGGATGCTCGCGC
>JBOHTX010000028.1:0-13907 GCA_050733855.1 Vulcanimicrobiaceae bacterium | reverse complement strand
GGGGAACAGGCCGAAAAAGTTGAGCGAGGGCGGCTGGTTCACCAGCACCCGCCTCTAAACCGAACACCTTGGAGCCCGGGCATTGGACGTTATCGCGGTAGCGCAAAGGCGAACACGGTGTCCCCCCCGGCCCTGGGACTGTGCCCGTACAGATCCGAGACGACGACGATATATTCGCGTCCATCCGCGCGGTAAGCAACCGGCGGCGCGCGATTGTCCTCGAAGTTATCGTCGGCGTGATGCCTAACCCGACGCCAAACGCTCGTGACCTTTTGGATGATCGCGGAGACGACGTGGAGGGCTCGGTCGCGCACATCGAAGTGCGAAAGGACTGCGCTTCCGGGAGTGACTTGCCAGAGCACTTTGCCGCTTGCGGCGTCGTAAGCTTTGAACCTGCCGGTACTCTGCTCTGCCAAGAAGACCAGCCCATTTATCGAAAGCGGTCCACCAGTATAAATCAAGCTGGGCACCGGGCGGACCCACCGTATGCGACCCGTATCGACGTCGATGGCCGACAACAGGCTGTGTGCGTCTTCGCTCACGTCGGTCATTGCTCCGGCCTTCCACTGTCCCTCGCCCCCGCCCGCGCGCCAAGGCTCAACCTCGAAAGTCTGGCCGATTTCCGGTTCCACATTTCCGGCAACGAAGGCAACGTGCATTGCGGGATCGTAAGCAATGGGGCCGATCGCGCCACCACCGTTGGCCGGCTGAATCGTGGTGCCCTTGCGCGTCAGGGGCTCATAGATGCGTGGTTGCGGGACGAACGGTTCCGAGATGCGGAGCAGCCGTCCCGTTCTCCGGTCGAGGACGTAGAGCCAGCCGGTTTTTCCGGCTTCGACGACCGCCGGGACGCGCCGACCTGCAGCATCGAGTGCGTCGACTAAAACCGGCGGGCTGGACGCGTCGTAGTCCCAAACGTCGTGCGGGGTTTCTTGGTAGTACCACTTCATCTTGCCGGAGCGTGCATCAAGAGCGACGACTGAATCCGTGTAGAGATTATCTCCGGGTCGCCGGTCGCCGTTAAACGCGGGCGCCGGATTGCCGGTCGAGAGATAAATGGTGGACTCTTGGGGGCCCAGCGCCGGCGTCATCCAGACGGCGCCGCCGCCGGTTTTCCACGCATCGCGAAAGCGTCCGCGCGAGGCGCGTTCCCGTCGGATGTCGCGATGCAGCGGGTAGCCACGCACCGTGTTCCGGAACGTGCCCTCCCAGCCGGGCGAGACGGCCCACCAGCGCCAGACGAGTTTGCCGTCTTGTTGGGAGTAGGCGCTATACGATCCGCGAACGCCAAATTCGTTGCCGGCGCTGCCGACGAACACGAGGCCCGCCCAAGCGAGCGGTGCTGCGTCCTCGCTGAGCCCGTCGCTTGGATTGCCAATCCGTGATTCCCAGATTTTCTTTCCGGTCTGTGCATCGAGCGCAATGAGGTGATCGTCGAGCGTTGCGTAGAACACCCGGCCCGAAGCGACTGCAACCCCTCGATTTACGCTGAAAATAGACTCCGCGCGGCCAAGTTTCGGGACGTAATGCCATCGAAGCACGCCGCTTGCGGCGTCCAGCGCGTAAACGCCATTGTCCGGTCCCGTCGTAAAGTACATTCGTCCATCGACCACGACCGGCGAAGTCTCGCATAGTCCGCGGATACCCGTGTTGAACCTCCATGCAAGCCTTAGCGACCCGACATTCGTTGGGCCGACCTCATGGAGATCGAGGTGTCGCGTATTCGCGTACGTGCCGCCGTACGACGGCCACCAGACGTCCGGACCGTTCGCTCCGACCCGCGATTGAGACTGGCACGCGGGGAGAAATAAAGCCAGCAAAGCGGCTGCAATTGCGAAAGGGCGTAGGGGCCCCGCGGCCAGAGCCCTGCTCATCGATCGACTATTGTGCATCTCTTTTCGCTCTTCAGGCTCTTGAGTCTGCAGCCCCTGCGTTGCACTTCGCCCGGCCGTGCTAGCGACTCCGTTCATCTTCGAAGGACTCTTGAGCGCTGGCGAGCGCGTTCCGCGGCGGCGCCGGCGCCAGCAGCGGTTCGATGTTGAGATCGCTCGTACAATTCTGCCGAACGTTGATGCACCGGTAGCGCGCGCCCGGATAGCGCCGCGGAACCTCGGTCTTTAGGAGTTGTTGGAGTTGTGGCGACGGCCCGAGCGCGAAGACGGTTCCGAAGTGGCCGCGGGGCAAATCACCTGCGGAGACACGCGGCAGATTGCGATCCGCGCAGAGGTAGCACTGCGGCCTGAGTACGACTTCGACGTCGGGCCGCAGGTAGTTCGAGAGCGCCAGGCTGTACAACAGGTAATCGTCGCTCACGAGCAGGGAATGTGGAGCGCTGTCGATCGCGCGGGCGACGGCGATCGAATCGTCCCACTGTTCGCTCCACCAGGTGTTCGCCCGCGCGCTCGCCGCGCACGACACGATTCGCGCCGCGAGCAGCACCACGACCGCGAGGTACGCCGCCCCTGCCACCCGGCGGTTTCGGGCAGTCGTCGCCGCGGCCAAGAGCCCGACAACCGCAAGATCGATGAAGAGCATCGTCGGGATGAAGTAGCGAAAGTTGATCACGCGCTGACCCCCGACCAAGAGATCCGCGAGGACGAACGGGAGGCTCGTCGCCGCGATCGGTAGCAGCACGAAGAGCCAGGCGCGTGCCCCATAGCGGCGCACCACGAACGCAAGCGCGACCACAATCACGATGACGGCAACGGCCGTCGAAACGACGCCGAGCTTCGAGGTGTGCTCGAAATCGAGATCGAGAAAACTCAGGCGTAAGCCGCCTGCAAAGACGCGCAGCACCTCGAGCGGCGACAACCGGCTCACCAGAATCGAATTCATGCCCCGCGACGACGCGCGCAGATTCGAGAGGAGGATGGCGAGCCAAGGCAGGTTCGCGACCAGGCCGACGCCGAGCGCGAGCGCGCAACGCAACGGAATACCCCAGTCGCGACGCGCGGCCAGGAGCGTAGCCGCAAGCAGCAGCGCACCCCCGAGCAGGAGCGTCAACGGGTCGACGTAGAGCGCGAACGCGAACAGCGCGGCAACGAGCGCCCACTCCTTCGTGCCGCCGAGCCGCATCGCGCGAAGGACCGCCGCGGTGAGCGCGAGGAGCGCCGCGCTCCAAAGCGCGTACTCGCGCGCCTGCTGCGCAAACAACACCTGGACCGGCGAAAGCGAAACCAGCGCGAGCGCAAGCCAGCCTGCGCGACGCGAACCATAGAGTTCGACGGCAAGCCAGAACGCGCACGGCAACGCCAGCAACGAGAGCAGGGCCGAGAGCAACCGCGTGGTTGCGATCGAGTTCCCGAAGGCGCCGACCCAGAAGTGTGCGAGTTCATAATAGGCAGGCGGACTCTGCGGTTCCTCGGTCGCGAGCGCCCGTGCCGGCGCGAGCCAATCGGGGGATCCGCCCGCGGAGGAGGGGTGCAGGACGAGCCACAGATCGTGCGCGCCGCGGAAGCGAGTCGCTTGGCGCACGAGCGGCGCCTCCGTTTCGCCGAACATGTGAAGCGACGAGTAGACCTCGTCGCCGTCGTAGACTTTATGGTCGAGACCGGTGAACCGAAAATAGCACCCGAGCGCGAGCGCGGCGAGCACAATCACAATGAGGGCTCGAGCGGCGAGGCCGGGAGAGCTCACGGGACGCGGCACCACGTCCTGCCCCTCCTCGCCCCGGCTCGCGAATTGGGCTGGAAACTGCAGCTCCATAGAGCGATGCTAACGCCGACGCTCCCCTCCGCCTAGAGGCGAAAGACGCCAAAATCATCTCGGCCTCGGGGACCTCCAGACGCCGCGGGCGCGCCAACCTCCCGGCGCCGTCCGAGAGTGCCTCACGGACCGCTCCTTGTCGCTGCGCCCCTCGAATCCTCGCGAACTCCGGCGACCAACGGTAGAACATTTATGTCGCTTGTGCAGTTTCGGAACACGTTGATGCAGCGATATCGTTCCTGCGCGTCTCGGGCGCCGATTTCGACCTGCACGAGCCGCTGTAGCTGAGCCGACGGACCGAGCGCGAAGACGGTAGTAAAGTACCCCCGCGGCACGTTGTCTGTCGCGAATAGCGGCAGTCCGCGGCCGGTGCAAAGGTAGCACCTCGGTCGAAGCGCGACGGCCACGTCGGGTCGAAGATAGTTCGAAAGCGCGAGCGAGAACATGAGCAGGTTGTCGCTGACGAGCAGCGGCTGCGGTTCTCGGTTGATCGTCTGTGCGACGGCGATCGTGGAATCCCACGAATCGCTCCACCAAGTATCGGCCCGAGCGCTCGCTACACACGAGAGCACTCTGGCCCCGAGAATAGCCACGAGCGCGACGAACGCGAGTACCGCCCGCGAACGGCTCGCGGCACTCGTCGTCGACGTCAACAACCCAACAACGGCGAGATCGACAAAAAGAATCACCGGCATGAAGTACCGAAAGGTGCGGACATGTTGGCCCACAAAAATGAGGTCCGGCAGAACCAGCGCAAGACTCGAGACAAGAAGCGGCAGCAGCACGAAGAGGCTGACGCGCGCCGGGTAGCGGCGTGCGACGAACACGAGCGCGAGAGCGATCACGATAAGCACGGCGGTGGTGGTCGCCGCACCCAGTGCCGAACTTCGCTCGAATCCGAGATCGAGAAAATTGAGGCGCAAGCCGCCTGCAAAAGCGCGGAGCACCTCGAGCGGAGGAAGCCGGTTCGCCAAGCTCGACCCGATGCCCACCGAAATCGTATGGCGTTTCGCAAAGAGGATGACAAGCCATGGCGCGTAGGCGATGAGACCTGCGCCGAACGCTAGCCCGCAGGGCACCATAACACTACGGCGCGGCGAGATGGCAAACGCCCCGAGCGCGAGTCCACAACCGATCGCGAGCGTAAGCGGAAAGACATACAGTCCGAAGGCAAACAGAACGCCGACGAGCGCCCATGTCGACGTTGCGTTGCACCGCACGGCGCGGAGGACCGCCGCGGAGAGTGCGAGGATCGCGGCACTCCAAAGCGCGTACTCGCGCGCCTGCTGCGCGTACAGCACCTGGACCGGGGAGAGCGCGACCAGCGCAAGCGCGATCCAGCCGGCTCGCCGGGAACCGTACAGCTCGAGCGCAAGCCAGAACGCGCACGGGAGCGCGAGCAACGACAGGAACGCCGAGAGCAGTCGCGTCGTCGCGATCGAGTTCCCGAAGGCACCCACCCAGAAGTGTGCGAGCTCGTAGTAGACGGGTGGGTGCTGCGGCTCTTCGGCGGCCAGCACGCGGGCCGGCGCGAGCCAATCGGAGGATCCTGCCGATGGCGAAGGATGCAGGACGAGCCAGAGGTCGTGCGCGTCGTGGAAGTGCGGCGCCACTCGCACAAGCTGCGCTTCCGTATCGCCGAACATGCGAAGCGACGAATAGACCTCGTCGCCGCCGTACACTTTGTGGTCGAGGCCGAAGAAACGGAAGAAGACGCCCAGCGCTACCGCGACGAGCGCGAGCGCGATGAGTACTCGGGAGCGCAAAGCGACTTCGGTTTCGCCGCCTAAACGGGTGCCGTCAACGTTAACGGGGGGCTGCGTTTCAACCGCCACAGTCAGATCGTAAGATCGGCGAACCTTCCTTCGCCAGGGCCGAAGGTCGCTCGTAACCAGGTCGGATCGCCGGTGTGGCGAGCGACACAAATAGATAGGGCGGCCCCGATAAACCACGCTAAAGCGATTCTGAGGACGGCCCTGAAGGTCTACGTAAGGGCTTGCAATAAACGATCGGCTGGGTTATATTAACCGAACCGCTGGGTTATTCTTGCTTTGAAGTATGGGAAATTGGATCTCATGGTCCGCACCAACGACCACCGTCCCGCCCACGTTCATGTCATTTTCCCCGGCGGAAAGGTAGATATCGTCGTGTACCTGCGATGGCCGCCGACCATCCGCGAGATTCGCGGCAGCGAAAGGGCACGCGATCCCAAAGACGCCCTCGATGCTGTCGCCGCTAATTACGCCGCGCTCCGCGCAAAATGGAAGAACCTTCATGGCCGCTTCAGTTAATCCGATCCGTCCGCCTGTCAAATACCCGACGACGCAAGAACTCTCCGCGGCGCGCAAACGCGGGCGAGAGGCGATGGCCGGAGAGCCACATGCCGCCTCGGCGACCTACGATGCGGCACGCGATGCGCTCTCGCTTCGCTTCGCGCCCGACGCGCTGCTCATCATCGAGCGCGTCCGCAAGGCGCTCCCCGAACTAAGCGAGCTCACCGATTCCGAACTCGCTAAAGTCGAGGTCGTCGGCAGTGGCGAAACGCTCATGTGGAGCGAGGCCGACATCGCGATCGGCGTCGCGGCGCTCGCGGCGCGATTCGTCGGTACGCGCGGGGTCCGGCGCGCGGCGCTACGCGAGATTGCGGCGACGCCCTCTGCACGCAAGGCGGAAGCCGCGCGCGAGAACGGCATGCTCGGCGGGCGTCCGCCGGCGTATGGGGTGGCTCGAAAAACCGCGGGCGCCGGACGGAACAAGGTCGCGAGCGGACGGCGGAAATCGACGGGCACCAAGACGCACGCCTGCAAAGCCGCCACCGCTAAGAAAAGCGGCGCACCGAAGAAGCACACGGCGACGGGGCGCGGCAAGTGATTGTACGTGCCGGCCAGGGCCAGGCTTAGCGCAATTCGCGTCGACCGCAGAGCGCGTCGCTACCGATGAGGAGCGGCGGGGCCCGGCCGGTGCCGGGCCGAGACGGGTTGGCGAGCTCGTCCACAATGTGGTAGAAAATCGTACGAGTCTCGGCCGCCATATGCGCAGGTGTTTGAGTCCGGAGGCCGCGAGGCTTTAGCATTTAGCCTCCGACGCCGCCGATCGATCCGAAGAGGTCGAGCGGCGCCGGCTGCGGCGGGAAGGTTTGCGGGTCGATCCAGCGTAGGCGCGCGCCGGCACGGGCTGGGGCCCGGTCCGCAAGCACGAAGATTGTGCCCGGCGACGCTGCGTCGACGGAGACGTCCGGGACCGGAGCCGCCGGTACCGTGCATAGCGAGCAACGCAGGGTCGCGCGGACCGGCACCTGCGGATCGAGGTAATACGCGAGCGCGAGGGCACGCGAACTCTCGACGCCGTTCGCCAGGACCACCGCGTGGGGCGCAGCCTCGACGATGGCAGCAACCTGCGGGCTGCGCTCGAAATCCTTATTCCACCAAGTCGTGGCGCGCCAGCTCGCCCCACACGAAAGCACGCCGCCCGCAAGCAGCGCGACGACGATCGGTGCACGTGCCGCGCTGCGCGGCAGCGCGGCGAGCGCGAGGATCGCGCCGAGCGCGGCCGGTACGAAGTAGCGCAACTGGTACACGTAATCACCGTGCCCGAGGAGATCGGAGAGAACGAACGGCGCGAGCGAAAGGCAGAGCCCGATCGCGACGAAGCCCCATAAGCGAAACGGTTTCTCGCGAACGAGCGCGACGAACGCGTACGCGACGACGGCGAGCACCACGAGCGAGACCAGCGCTTCGATCGGAGTGGACGAGAGCCGGCCGAGCCGAAAGGCCCCGGGATCGAAGAAGATTGTCCGGAGATCGCGCAAGCCTACGGCAGCGACCGTGAGCGGCGAGAGGCGCGAGTTCTCGATCCCTCCCAGACCCCGGTGGAGCGCTCCACTCGTGAGCATCGTTCGCAGCAACGGTACGAACAGCACGATCGCCCCGAGGGTCGCGACCGCGCACCCTAGGAACTTGCGCGTCGGCCGGATGCGCTCGAGCGCAAACGCGTAGACGAGCCAGCCGAGCGCCGTCAGCCCCGCGATCGGATCGATGTAGAGCGTTACCGCGGTCGCCGCTCCGTACGTTGTCCAACCCCATGCCGACGGGCGCTTCAGGGTTCGCAGCAACAGCCAGCCGTCGAGCGAGATCGCGAGCGCCCAGAGGCTGATCTCGCGCGCTTCCTGCGAATAGAGGACGAAGAACGGCGAGAGCGCGAGCAGCGCCGCGGCGATCAGTGCCGCCGAGGGCGAGCCGAATAACTCGTACGCCAGGAGTGCGAACGCCGGAATTGCGAGCGCGCCGAAGAGCGCCGAGAGCGCGCGAATCGTGGCCGCGTTGCCGCCGAACGCATCGATCCACAGGTGCTCCGCGAGATAGTACACCGGAGGATGCTGCGGATCTTCGACGACGAGCGCCGCGATCGTCGATGCGAGGCCGGGGATCGGCCGCGCCTCGGGCCCGATCCCCACAAAGCGTTGCAAATCGGCAGCCGTCCGCACCCCGGTTGCGGATGCGACGACCTGCGTTTCCGTGTAGCCGAGTGCATGCATCGTCCCGTAGATTTCGTCTTCCCAGAACGTCTTGCGGCCCAGGTGATCGAACCGGAAAAAGAGCCCAAGCGCGAGCGCGACCACAACCGCGACCCGAAGCCAGGTCGGCAGCCGCTCGGCGGCGCTACCCATGCACGAGTGCGAGCTTCGCGTTGGCGAAATCGATGGCGCTCTGCTCGCGCGCCCACTCGGCGCTCTGAGGCGCGACAGCGCGCTGCCGTTCGAGCGCAGCCTCGCGTTCCTCGCGCGCGTCGTGGGCGTCGATCTCGTCGCGCGTGAGCGCGTGATCGACGAGCACGGATACACGATCGGGGAGCGCTTGCACGAAACCGTCGCTGGTCGCGAGTTCGAGCCGGCGAGTTCCCCCGGCGTCGGCGACGTTCGCCCGCAAGATGCCGGGCCGCAGCGCCGTGAGAAAGGGCGCGTGCGAAGGCAAGATGCCCTCCTCGCCTTCGGTCCCGACCACGATCACGAGCTCGGCATCGCCTTCGAAGGCGACCGCGAGCGGCGTGATCAGCCGAAACGGAATCGTCTTGCCGGCCACGTTAGGCCGTCGCGGCCAGGCGTTCGGCGTTGGCTTTGACTTCCTCGAGGCCACCCACCATGTAGAAGGCCTGTTCCGGGAGCTCGTCGAGTTTGCCGTCCAGCAACTCGGCGAAAGCCGCGATCGTTTCTTCGAGCTTGACGTATTTGCCGGGGCGCCCGGTAAACTGTTCGGCCACGAAGAAGGGCTGCGAGAAGAGCCGCTGCATGCGGCGCGCGCGGCCGACCGTGATCTTGTCTTCGTCGGAGAGTTCCTCGACGCCGAGGATCGCGATGATGTCTTGCAGGTCTTTGTAGCGCTGCAGCGTCTCCTGCACGCCGCGCGCCACCCGGTAGTGTTCCGCACCGACGATCTGCGGATCGAGGATCCGCGAACTCGAGGCGAGCGGATCGACGGCCGGGTAGATGCCGAGTTCCGAGATCTGGCGCGAGAGCGCGGTCGTCGCATCGAGATGCCCGAAGGTCGTCGCGACCGCCGGATCGGTGTAGTCGTCGGCCGGAACGTAGACCGCCTGCACCGAGGTGATCGAGCCCTTGTGAGTCGAGGTGATCCGCTCTTCGAGCGAGCCCATCTCGGTGAACAGCGTCGGCTGATAGCCGACCGCCGACGGCATCCGGCCCATCAGTGCCGAGACCTCGGAGCCGGCTTGCATGAAGCGGAAAATGTTATCGATGAAGAGCAGCACATCGGCGCCCTTCTCGTCGCGAAAATATTCGGCTATCGTGACGCCGGCCTGCGCAACCCGGAAGCGCACGCCCGGCGGCTCGTCCATCTGACCGAAGACGAGCGCGGTCTGCGAAAGCACACCCGACTCCTTCATCTCGAGCCACAGATCGTTGCCCTCGCGCGTCCGTTCGCCGACGCCGGTAAACACCGAAAAGCCCTTGTGCACTTGCGCGATGTTGCGGATCAGCTCTTGGATCAAGACGGTCTTGCCGACGCCCGCGCCGCCGAAGAGCCCCACTTTGCCGCCGCGCGTGTAGGGCGCCATCAGGTCGACGACCTTGATCCCGGTCTCGAAGATCTTGGGCGTCGGGTCCTGCGCCGCAAAACTCGGCGGCTCGCGGTGAATCGGCCAGTAGGCCGCGGCCTGCACCGGTTCGTCGGAATCGATCGTCTTGCCGAGCACGTTGAAGATGCGCCCGAGCACGCCTTCGCCGACCGGCACCTCGATCGGCCCGCCGGTATTCGTGACCGCCTGCCCGCGCACGAGCCCGTCGGTCGACCCCATCGCAAGACAGCGCACCGCGTTGTTGCCGAGTTCGTCCTGGACTTCCATCACGAGCTCGCGCGAGGCCATCGCGCTGCCGCCGAGCTCGACGCTGCCCGAAGCGAGCGTTGCTTGGCCGTTGTCGGCCGCGTGACCGCCACCGCCGACATGCGTCGTCAGCGCGTCGTTGATTGCGGGGAGCGTCTCGGCCGTAAATTCGACGTCGACGACGTTGCCGAGCACTTGCACGACTCGGCCTGGCTCGCTGGTGCTCATGCGGATGGCGTTCGCTTTCTGGCGGTGTAGATCATCGGTCACGCGCTTCTTTGAAGACTCGGAACGAGCGCCTCATCCGGCCAAGGCGTCCGCGCCGCCGACGATTTCGAGAATCTCCTTCGTGATCGCAGCCTGGCGAGCTTTGTTCATGTCGATCGTGAGCTGGTCGATCAGCTTGGACGCGTTGTCGGTGGCGTTGGTCATCGCGACGAGCTGGGCGGCGAAGTAGGCGGCGTCGGTTTCGAGCAACGCCGAATAGAGCGTGAACTCGAGATACTTTGGGAGCAGGCGCCCCAGGACGTATTCCGGCGAGGGGGCGAACTCGACTTCGTTGCGCGGGCGGTCGTGGGCGGCGTGGGCTCGCGGCGCAACCGGCAGCAGGGTTTGGCGCTGCGGGCGCTGGGTCATGCGATTGATCAGCTCCGAGCGCACGATGACCAGTTCGGAGATCGTGCCGTTGCCGAAATCATCGGCGACTCTGACGGCGACTTGGCGCGCCAACTCGAGTTTCCCGACGCCGCCGGTCGCAAGCGACAGCGCGGCCGCTTGACCCGAACGGCGCACGGCGTTGCGAGCCTTGTTGCCGAGCGCGTACCACACCACGCCGTTCGATTCGCGCGCGAGCGCTTCGGCCGTCCGGATCAAGTTGGAATTGAACGCCCCGGCAAGACCCTTGTCGGAGGTTATCAGCAGGATGCCGCGCGGTGCGCCGGCGGTACCGGGGCGCATGAACGGGTGGTCGACGCGCCCCACGGCCTCGAGCAGGTCGCCGAGCATCCCGAGGATCGCGTCGGCGTAGGGCCGCGCTTGCCGCTGGGCGGCCTCGGCGCGGCGAATTTTCGCGGCGGCGACTTGCTTCATCGCTTTGGTGATCTGTTGGGTGTTCTTCAGCGACCGGATGCGGTCGCGCAGATCGCGGACGCTCGGCATCAGAAGGTCTTGTTGAAGGCTTCGATGGCGGCCCCGAGCGCCTTGGCGGTCTCGTCGGAGAGCGCCGCACTCGCGGCGATCGCTTGGGGGATCTCCGGATGGCCGGCGTGGAGGGCCGCGATGAAGCTGAGCGCCCAGTGCTGCAGGCGCGCGGTCGCGACGTTCGCGAGGTAGCCTTTGGTCGCTGCGAACAGCAGCGCGACCTGATCTTCCATCGGCTGCGTCGCGTATTGCGGCTGCTTGAGGATCTCGGTGATCTTCTCGCCGCGGCTGAGCGTCGCTTGGGTCGCCTTGTCGAGGTCGCTCGCGAGCTTGGCGAAGGCGGCCAGCTCGCGGTACTGCGCAAGGTCGAGCTTGAGCTGGCCCGCGACCGCTTTCATCGCCTTGGTCTGAGCCGCCGAGCCGACCCGCGAGACCGAGATGCCGACGTCGACGGCCGGCCGGATCCCTTGGAAGAAGAGGTTCGTCGTCAGGTAGATTTGGCCGTCGGTAATCGAGATCAAGTTGGTGGGGATGTAGGCGGAAACGTCGCCGGCTTGGGTTTCGATGATCGGCAGCGCGGTCAGCGAGCCGCCGCCCTGTGCATCGGAGAGTTTCGCGGCGCGTTCGAGCAACCGCGAGTGCAGGTAGAAGATGTCGCCCGGATACGCTTCGCGCCCCGGCGGGCGGCGCAAGAGCAGCGAGACCTCGCGGTACGCGATGGCGTGCTTGGTCAGATCGTCGTACACGATCAGCACGTCCTTGCCGGCGTACATCAAATCTTCGCCGATCGCGCAGCCCGCATACGGTGCGATGTATTTGAGGGCGGGCGATTCGTCGGGGCTGGTGGCCACGATCGTGGTGTAGGCCAGCGCGCCCTCTTGGCCGAGCCGCGCGGCCAGCGCCGAGATCGTCGACGCCTTTTGGCCGATCGCAACGTAGATGCAGAAGACGCCCTTTCCTTGCTGGTTGATGATCGTATCGATCGCGATCGCGGTCTTGCCGACCTGACGGTCGCCGATGATCAGTTCGCGTTGACCGCGACCGATCGGGATCAGCGCATCGATCGCCCGGATGCCGGTCTGCAAGGGCTGTTTGACCGGCTGGCGAGCGACGACACCGGGCGCGGTGTTTTCGATCGTGCGGTAGCGGTTGGTCGCAATCGGACCGCGCTCGTCGAGTGGATTTCCGAGCGGATCGACGACCCGTCCGAGCAGCGCTTCGCCGACCGGGACGGAGACGATGCGGCCGGTCCGCCGCACCTGCATCCCTTCCTTGATCTCTTCGTCCGGGCCGAGGATGACCACGCCGACGTTATCCGCTTCGAGGTTGAGTGCGATCCCCTGCAGGCCGTTGGGAAACTCGACCAGCTCCGACTGCTGGACCGCTTCGAGCCCGTAGATGCGCGCGATGTTCGAGCCGACTTCGATGACGGTCCCGACCTGTTCTTCGCGGATCTCGGTCCCAACGTTCGCGATTTGAGTTCGCAGGATCGAGGCAATTTCGTCGGCGTTGATCATGTGCTCCGTACTTTCCGGTAAGAGGTCAGCGCTGCGCCGGGGCGCCGAGTTCGCGCGCCAGCGTTTCCAATCGTCCGGCGATGGTGGCGTCGATCCGCCGGTCGCCCAGGGAAATGCGAACGCCGCCCAGCAGCCGCGGATCGACCCGCTGCCGCACCTCGTAGCTGCCGCCGAGACGCGCTTCCAAGCGCGCGACGATCGTCGCGACCTCCTCGGGCAGGAGCGGCGCCGCGCTCTCGAGTTCGAGCGTCGTCTTGCCGGCGGCGGCCAGCGCCTGTTCGCGGTAGGCGACGGCGATCGGCGCGAGCAAGCGCTCGCGGCGCTTGCGCACGAGGACGAGCAGCGCGTTTTGGGCGATCGTCCCGATCCGGCCCGCGAAGGCGGCGCGCAGCGCGGTTGCTTTTTGCGCCCGATCGACCACCGGCGACTCGAAGAAGCGCCGCATCTCGCGTTCGTCGCAGAGCAGGCGCACCAGCGCATCGAGATCCTGCCCGACCGCCTCGACGGCGCCGGCTTCCTGCGCGAGTGAAAAGATAGCGCGCGCATAGCGCTCCGCGACGACCCGATTGGCCATCAGGCGGCGGCCTCGGAGCCGAGCGCGGACAGGGCTGCATCGACCAGGCGCCCGAGGCTGTGACGCCCGACGCGGGCGGCGCCGTCGCGCGAGAGTTCGAGCGCCCGCGCCAGCAGCTCCGCGCGCAGCAGCGCTTCGCCCTCGCTGCGTTCGCGCGCCAGTTCGCCGTCGGCATTGCGGACGATCCGTTCGGCCTCGGCCCGCGCGCGCGCCAGGATGCGGCCGCGCACGCGCGCGGCGTCGCCGTGGGCCCGCTCGCGAATCGCGCGCGCCTCTTCTTCGGCTCGCGCCAGCTCGGCTTGCGAGCCTTCAACGTCGGCCTTGGCCGCGTCGCGGCGGTGTTCCGCCTCGGCCAGCGCCGCATTCTTCTGTGCTTGCGCTTTGCGCACCGCGGGATTGATGTAGCGGACCCAGATCGCGATCAGGGCGGCGAAGAAGACCACGAACGCCACCACCTGGCTCCAGGTCGCCAGGCTCTCGTAAAATGCCACGCCGTGCGTCGTCATGCGGCACCGCTGAGTGCACGCGAGAGCAACTCGTCGGCCAGCGTCCGCGCGAGCGTCTCCTCGCTCCGGCGCGCCCGCGCCAGCTCCTCGGCGACCGTCGCGCGGGCCTCGCCGGCGGCGGCACGGGCG
>JBOHTX010000027.1:0-14043 GCA_050733855.1 Vulcanimicrobiaceae bacterium | reverse complement strand
GATCCGGCGCGAGCGCATGCGCGAACGCGCGCGCCGCGAACCGCGTGCGGAACGCGTGCTGCGGGTCGGCGACGGGCGCGGGTCCCGTTCGCGATCGCCCGGCCCGCGTCTGGCGAGCCTCGTTGCCGCAGTCGCGGCAGCCGGCACGCTGCGCTACGCCGACGCGCGTCTCGCCGGTTACTCCGCGGCGCTGATCGCCCGCGCGCTGCGCGTCGGCGCCCTCCATGAGGAACGGCAAGCGCCGGCCCCCGTCACGCCGCTCGCCGGCGAAGCGCACGATTTCACGCCGACGGACGAACAAGCGCGCGCGATCGCAGCGCTCGAAGCGGCCCTCGAGCAGGGCTCGTTTGCGGAATTCCTGCTGCAAGGGATCACCGGTAGCGGCAAGACCTTCGTGTATATCCGCGCGATCGCGCGGGCGCTCGCGCGCGGCGCGCGCGCGGTCGTGCTCGTCCCGGAGATCGCGCTGACCCCCCAGACCGCACACCGCTTCGAAAGCGTTTTCGGCGCACGGGTCGCGGTGCTGCACTCGGGACTCTCCGAACGCGAACGCATCGCGGCCTGGTACGCCGCGAGCAGCGGCGCGATCGACGTCGTCGTCGGCGCACGGAGCGCCGTCTTCGCCCCGCTGCGGAACCTGCGTCTGATCGTCGTCGACGAGGCCCACGAGCGCACCTACAAACAGGAGAACGCACCGCGCTATCACGCAGTCGAAATCGCGCGCGAGCGGATGCGCCGCAGCGGCGGCGCGCTTGTCCTCGGTAGCGCAACCCCGCCGCTGGAAGCCTACGCCGCGGCGCGCGAAGGCCGCATCGCGCATCTGCGACTCGAACGTCGCGCGACCCGGCAGCCGCTCCCGCGCGTCGAGATCGTCGATCTGGCCGTCGAATTCGAACGCGGCAACCGCCGCATCTTTTCGGCGCGGCTGGTCGATGCGCTCGCGACCCGGCTCGAACGCGGCGAACAGAGCATTCTGTTCGTCAACCGCCGCGGCAGCGCGCGTTTCGCGCTTTGCCGTTCGTGCGGAACCGTGCCGCACTGCGAGCGCTGTTCGAGCGCGCTCGCCGTCCATCGGGAAGAAGGGCTGCTGCGCTGCCACCTGTGCGACCGCCGCCGGCCGCTCCCCGAGCGCTGCCCGCACTGCGGCAGCACCGCCTTCCGCGAATTCGGCGCCGGGACCGAGCGGGTCGTCGCCGAGGTCGCCGCGCTGTTCCCGCGTGCCCGGGTCGTACGGCTCGATTCCGACGCCGCGACCCGGGTCGGCGATCACGCGCGGATTCTGGCCCGATTCGAGAGCGACGGCGACGTGTTGGTCGGAACGCAGATGATCGCGAAGGGACTCGACCTCCCGCGCGTGACGCTGGTCGGCGTCGTCGCCGCCGACATCGGCTTGCACGCGCCCGACTTTCGTGCTGCCGAGCGGACCTTCGACCTGATCGCGCAGGTCGCGGGCCGCAGCGGCCGCGGCGCGCCGGGCGAGGCGATCGTGCAAACGTACGCGCCGAAACACCCCGCGATCGCGCTGGCCGCGCGGCACGACGTCGACGGCTTCGCGCGCGGCGAACTCGTGGAACGTCGCGCGCTCGGCTACCCGCCCTATGGGGAACTGATCGAAATCGGGATCGTGGGGCGCGAGCGCGCCGTCGTCGCCGCGCGTGCCGAACTCTACGCTGCGCTCGCACGCGAACGCGGCGAAGGCACGGTGCTCGGACCGGCACCGATGCCGATCCCGCGCGTCGCCGCCGAGTGGCGCTACCGCTTCGTCTTCAAACTCCCGGATGCCGATGCGGCCTCGCGCACCCGCGCCTGGATCGCCGCGACGCTCGCGCCCCGCGCGCGCAACGAGCGGACGACGCGCTTGGTCGTCAACGTCGACCCGTGACGCTCGCCTTCATGCCGGCAACGACCGCAGTCGTCGCGCAGGGCTCCGTGCCGGGATACGATACGGGCTTCGCATGCCCATCCAGACGCGGCTCTTCGTCAAAACCTCGCTCGTCTATCTCTTGACGACCTTTGTGCTGGGCGCGGTCATGGCCTTCGCTCGGGCGCTGGGCGTACCGGTGGCCGCGGTCTGGAGCGTCGTCCACGCGCATCTGGGTTTCGTCGGCTGGCTGGTGAACCTCGTGTTCGGGATCGCGTTTTGGATCCTGCCGCTCGATCGCCAACGCTTCCCGGCGACGCAGGGCCGGTACCCGGCGTATGCGCCGTTGCTCTGCTTCGCCTTGCTCAACGGCGGTTTGCTGGTACGAGTCATCGCGGAACCCTGGCTCACCTACGGCGGCGGCGCGACCGCAGCCGCGCTCTTCGCCGGTTCCGGGCTGCTTCAGCTCGGCGGAGCCGTGGTCTTCGCACGGGTCGCATGGCAGCGAGTGCGCGCGCCCGCGCGGCCGGCCCCCGGGGTTCGGTGACGACGCCCAAGCCGCGGCCGTGGATTCCACCGGCCGGTCTGCTGGCCGGAGGGGTCGCGCACGGCGTGTCGTGGGTGCTGCTCTTCGTGCTCGCGGTCCAAGGCCGAGCAACGCTGAGCCTGCCCGCGCTCGCCTGGCTCCATCTGGTCGCACTCGGCTGGCTCACCTTGATCGCGCTCTCGGTCTTGATCCACGTGATCCCGACGTTTACCGGCATTCCGTTGCGCGCTGCGCAGACCGCGCGTGGCGCCCTAGCCGTCTACGCGGTTGCCGTCGCGGTCCTGGTCGCGGCCTTTTGGAACGGCGCGGTCGCGCTGCTGCCGTGGGCGACGCTCTTGGTCGTGCTCGCCTTGTTGGTCTACCTGATCCCCGCGGCCCGCACGCTTGGCGTAGCGCTGCGCCGCGGAGTCCTCGAAGCGGCGATTGCGCGAGCGCTCGCGGTCACGCTGTCGTTCCTCGCGTTGGCCGCGTTGCTCGGCGCGACGCTCGGCTGGGCACTCGCCGGTCGGCTTCCCGTCGCGCTGCTCGGCGCCGGTCCGCACGTTCATGCGGCGCTCGGGCTGATTGGCTGGTTGACGATCCTCGTCATGGGCGTCTCGACGCGAACCATCGGGCCGATTGCCGGCGCGGGGTCGCGGGTCCGTTCGATCCATATCGTGGTCGGTTCGCTGCAATTCCTCGGCGTCACCGCGCTCGCGCTCGGCTTCGCCGTGGCGCTGCCGGCGGTCGTCCTGCTCGGCATCGCCGCCGCGGTCTTGGGATCGCTCGCGTACGCCGCCAACCTGTTCGACGTCTTGCGGCGCGCAACGGTCCCGCATCGTCCGCCGCAGGCATTTTTGGCGGCCGCGGCCGCGTGGCTGCTCGTCGGCGCGGCCATGGTCGTTGCGACCCTGGCCGGTGCGTCGTGGGGTGCGGCGGCCATCTATGTCGTTCTGGTCGGCTGGGTCGGACAGATGGTCAACGGTCACCTCTACCACATCGGAACCCGTCTCATCGCGACGATGGCCGGCGGCGACGAAGACGAGACGCGACCCGGCAAGCTGCTCACGGCGCCGCTCAGTTGGGCATCGTTCGCCCTGTTTCAAGCCGCCGTCGGCGCGGGATGTATCGCGCTCGTCACATCGCTTGGTCCGCTGCTGGCCGGCGCAGCGCTCTGCGGACTCGCCGCTTGGATCGTCATGGCGGCCAACCTTGCGCTTGCGAATCGCCGCGCTAGAGCCGCTGCGCGACTCGCTTCCGGCGTGGCGAGGCGACTGCCACGAGCCGCCCATGCCTTCCTTGGTGAAGACTTCCTCGAGATGTAGGTCGCTCTTTCATCACCCACGGTGCGCCGTTCTCGTCACCCTCGCGCAAGCGAAAGCCGACTTTCACGTGCGTTCCGTCGCAGAACCGGGAACGTTCGGATCGGCTTCACCGCCGATAAGGCTACGACCGCGCCGCTCGTGACGTCAAATTGTGCGCCGTGGCACGGATGGGTGATCACCGTCCCGCCGAGTTCGCCCTGGTCCAGCGGCGAGCCATCATGCGTGCAGAGCAGGACCTCGACGTCGCCGACGACGACCGGCCGCGTTGCTCCCGGCGCGAGGCCGTGCTTGCCGGCCACGAACACCGTGACGCTATGCACCGCTCGTCTCCTTGCGACCCACCGAGGCCGGTTCCTTGTAGTATTCCGCATTGATCTCGATGTACGGTTTCCATTTCTCGGGCACGTCGTCTTCGGCGTAAATCGCCTCGACCGGACATGCCGAAACGCACGCCCCGCAGTCGATGCAGACCTCGGGATCAATGTAAAGCTGCGGATCGCTCTCACTTCCGTGGATGCAGTCGACCGGACAGACGTCCACGCAGGAGCGATCCTTCGTGCCGATGCACGGTTCGGTGATTACGTAGGGCATGCCGGCTGCTCGCGAGTGCTCATAGCACGACGATAACCGAGCGCGCCGCCGGCGTCGATGACCGCGGTCGTTGCCTCCCGTGGCGCATCGGTGACGAGCTGCTCTCACCGCAGGCTGAAGTGCGACGAACGCTGTGATCGTATAGCGTCCGAGCGGGGCGAAGGCCACAACCGGAGTCGTTGCTCGAGCAGGGCCGCCGGAGCCAGACTGAAGGCGTGGGTGGAGGTACCGCCATCGTCGGAATCAAGCGGGCATACGACCAGCCGGCCGCCTCGGACGGCTACCGGGTCCTCGTCGAACGGCTCTGGCCGCGCGGATTGCGCAGGGGCCAGGCCGCGATCGACCTGTGGCTCAAAGAGATCGCGCCCAGCACCGAGTTGCGGCAGTGGTACGCGCACGACGTCGAGCGCTGGCCGGAGTTTAAGCGCCGCTATCAAGCCGAGCTGCGCCGCAATTCCGCGGGGGTTCGAGCGTTGCTGGAATGCTGCAGGTCGGATACGCCGGTTACCTTCGTCTACGCCGCGCACGACCAAGAGCACAACTCGGCCGTCGTGTTGCGCGACTTTGTCCAAGGACGCACGCGAGCGGCAGCGCGCCCGGCCCGGAAGGCACGCGCATGAAGGCGAACGCGTACCGCCGCCGCTGGGCCGACTGGCTGCCCTCTGCCTTGGACGCGCTCGCGAAAGATCCACCCGATTTTGCGAGCGTGATGCCGCACATGCCGCAGCCGGACTTCGGCCCCATGCCGTTCACGCCAGGACCGAGCGGGCCGCTACGCGTCGCGCTGCTGAGCTCGTCCGGCGTCTACGACCGGCGCGCCCAAGCGCCGTACGCCGCCTCGTCGTTGATCGGAGACGCGACGCACCGGTTCATCGAGCGCGCGGCGCCGAGCGCCGAGCTCGCGTTCGCGCACGAGCATTTCGATCACACGGCGGCGCAAGCCGATCTCGAGACCGTCCTGCCGCGAGCTGCGCTTGCGGCCAGTGGGGCCGAGCTGAGCGCGCACGTCGTGAGCTGGAGCGGATACCTGCTCGATTGGCCGACGTTTCTCGAGGCGACGATCCCGCAGATCGTCAAGCGAGTCCTGGCCGATGGGGTCAACGCCGCGCTACTCGTGCCGATTTGACCGATGTGTCATAGCACGGCCGGTCTGGTCGCGCGCGAACTCGAGCTGCGAGGGGTAGCCACGGTCGTCGTCGGGACGATGCGCAGCCGCCTGGGCGGGCTGCCGCGGGCACTGGTCACCTCGTATCGCGATGGACCGGCCGGACCGCCCGGAGCGTCGGAAGTTCAGCGCGCGATCGTGCAGCATGCACTCGACCTCATCCGGATGGCAAGCGGCTCCGTGCTCGAAATCTTCACCCCGACCTCCGCCGTGGAACGCAAACGATCCGGCGACCCACCTGAGCGTGGCGCGCGTTCAACAATGACCCCGGTCGCTGACGGCAGCCAGGCGGGCGCGCACCGTAGGGATATGCAAGAACTCGACGTGCGAACGATTCCACCCAGGGACAAGCACCCGACGATCCATCGGCTCCTCGACCAGCTCGCGGAGGGTGAGGTCCTGCGCTTACTCAACGATCACGATCCCCGTCCGCTGCGCTTCGAGCTCGAAGCGGACCGGCCCGGCGCTTTCGAATGGAACTACCTCGAGAGCGGGCCCGAGCTATGGCGCGTCGAGATCCGCAAGCTCGAGCACGCGCCGGCGAAGACGTAGTGTGGGGCACCTGCGCTCTCGACCCACCCTCGACGGGTCACTCCGTTTGATCGTCGCAAGACCTGAGTGAACAACCGGTCAGAGCGCCGATCGCCCCAAGCGGAAGGGCCGGCCGCGCACCGCGCGATTCTTCCGCGATCCTACCAGCAAGAGCATTCGCGGCGGCAGCCTCCACAACGCCCCCGATCTCGAACGGGCAATCACGGACGATATCGCCGCTGGGCCGCCAAAGCCGCCGACACGCCTCGAGAACGTCAAGCGGGGTCGCGCGCCGCTCCATAAGCAACAATTCGTGTGGACGCACGACATTAGTGCGGTTCGACGACCTTGAGTTTGGGGAACGTTCGGCGGTAGAACGCCGCGTCGCGGGTGAGAAGCGCGCCGACGCGTTCCGCGTCAGACGCCGGGGCTCCGCGCCGCGGCGGGAGCGCCTCCGCCGCCGAGCGTATTCTGCAAAGGCCGAGCCGACGTGCGACCAAATCTCAGCGTCGAGCGACCAATCGACGCCGATTCCCGCACTGTGCAAGAACGGGTTCACGTCTTTTGGCTCCCAACCGGGGCGGGCACACAGTTCGGCGTAAACGATGGGAGCAATGACCAACCCCTCCCCCAGAGCATCCAGCGTTCGAACGACGGCCGGAGCGAAGCGGGCGTCGGAATCGAGCACGTCGAGAAGGACGTTGGTGTCGAGCGCGGTCACCCTCGCTCGCCGGCGTCGCGCGGGCCGCGCAACTCGCGCACGAAGGCGTCCCGCTCCTCGCGGCGCATCGCGGAACCCGTGCGCTTGAAGTAGCCGACCCACGGGGCAAGCCGCTCGCTCGGTTTGAGCGCGCTGACACCGACGCCGCCGTCGTCGTTCACCGTGAACCGCACCGTATCGCCGGATTTGACGCCGAGCAGGGCACTGACGCCCTTCGGAAGCGTCAGTTGGTTCTTGCTCGTCAGCTTTGCGCGAAATTCCGGCACGTTGCAATCCTGCCAAGGCCGGCGTCTCCTGTCAACGTTGGTAAGGTATTTCGCGCCTTACGGCGGCCGCCGGAGTGCGCAGGCGTGCCACCCGCGCCCGCGTCGACCCGAGAGACAACTCCCTCGCGGGAGAAGCAGCGCAGGTCGCTCGGATCGGCCGACCCTCGCCGTGGCGCAACGCACTTCCCGCCACGCCCGACGAACAACGGTAATCGGCGGGCATTCGCGATCACCCATGCCCAGCATCCGACGAGGCGGCTTCTCATACGGGAGCAAGCACGCCGCTATCGGACGCTCGACCGGCTCGGCGCCGCGCCCGAGGGCGACGTACGAATCCTTCCGGTACCGATTCCGCTCGAGTGCCGCGACGGGTTCAACGAGCCCCATTACGGCCGCCATAGCTGCTACTGGCGAGCGTGCGGTTGGAGTGCTCCGCTTGGGGCTTTGTCGACGCGTCGACCGTGGACAGCTACGTCGAGCATCTGCATCGCGACGTCGCAAACGGCGAGGGGGACCGCCGCTACGGGCAGCTGCGCTCTCGACCCACCTTCGACGGGTCACTCCGTTTGATCGTCGCAAGACCATGAGTGAACCACCAGTTAGAGCGCCGATTCGCCGCCAAGCGGAAGAGCCGGCCGCGGCAATGGGGCAACTGGGAGCCGGTGCGCTACGAAGTGCGCTGTCGGCGGCAGCGCGCGGATTTGCAGGCCGACCTTGAATACTTCGTTGCGGCGGCGCCGGCAACTCCGGACGTGCAACGCATCGTCGTGTTCGGCTCGTATGCGCGCGGCGAGATCAACCCGTGGAGCGACCTCGACCTGCTCGTCGTGCGCGAGCGTGGCGGTACGCTATCGGAGCGCCTCGACGATCTCGATGCGCTCCCGTCACGCGTCCGTCGCTACATCATCGTGGTCACGCCCACCGAGCTGCACGATAGGCTCCCGCGCACGGGCTTGGGCGAGACCATACTCCGCGAAGGGCGGGTCGTCTATGAACGTCCGGCGTGAAGAGCGCGCCGCCGCGTGGCTCGCACGCGCGCACGACGACCTCGACTTCGCACGCAGCGCCGCCGAAACCGTCTCGTATTTGGCCCGTTTCCACTGTCAGCAGGCTTCGGGAAAGGCGCTCAAGGCCGTCATCACGTCGCGCTCCGGCGATGCTCCCGTCGTGCACGACGCTCGCCGGCTGCTCGAGGCACTGACGGCCCTCGCCGCGCCTGCGTCGCCGGAGGTCGCTGAAGCCGCGAACTCGCTGGATAAATACTACGTCGGTCCAAGATATCCCGATGCGATCGACTTCGCGGACGCTCGACTATTGTATGGACCGCGCGAAGCGCGACGAGGCATCGAGGACGCGGAACTCGTACTGCGCTGGTGCGATGAGTAAGTCGGCCAAACGTAAGCGAGTCCACGAAGGAGCGGCCGGCACCGGCAAAGCCGCTCGAGGGCGCCCGGCGCGTCCGCGGCGAACGTCCCCGGAGATGCAGACAGGCCCAATACCCCCGTCACGCGTTCCCGAAGCGGAGGAGCCGTTGCCGCCCAATCCCTTCGATCCGCTCGGGATCGCGCGCGCCTCGATCAACGTCTGGGGCGCCATGCTCGCGCAACCGCAGACGATCCTCGAGGGGCAGGCGAAGCTCGCGAGCGCTTGGAGCGAGCTGGCGACGCAGGCGCTGGCACCGCCCGCCCAACGGACCGCGCTGATCGAACCGGCGCCGGGCGATAACCGCTGGAAGCATCCGGCCTGGAGCGAGAACCCGTTCTTCGATGCGCTCAAACAGGGGTATCTGCTCTCGACGCAGGCGATGATCGAGGGGATCGAGCGCGCCGAGGGCGTGCCACCCGAGGTCAAGGCGCGCGTCAAATACTTCGCCAACCAGTTCGCCGACGCGCTCTCGCCCACGAATTTTCCGATGCTCAACCCGGCAGTCATCGAAGAGACGCTGCGCACCGGCGGCGAGAACCTGCGGCGCGGCGCGCAGAACGTCGTCGCCGACGCGACCAACAACCGCGGCCGGCCGGCGCTGGTCGACACGGCCGCCTTTCGGGTCGGCGAGAACGTGGCCACGAGTCCGGGCGCGGTCGTCTTCCGCAACGAGCTGATCGAGCTGATCGAGTACGCTCCCTCGACGCCGACGGTCTTCGCGCGGCCGCTCTTGATCGTGCCGCCCTGGATCAACAAGTTCTACATCCTCGACCTGCAGCCCAAGAACAGCCTCATCAAATTCGCGGTCGATGCCGGCGTGCGCACCTTCGTGATCTCGTGGCGCAACCCCGACGCGTCGCTCGGGAAGCTGGGCTTCACGGATTATCTCGAGCTGGGGCCGCTCGCGGCCGCCGAGGCGATCTCCAAGATCACGGGCTCCGCCGACGTCAATCAAATCGGCTACTGCATCGGCGGGACGCTGAGCGCGATGGAACTCGCCTACCTGGCCCGCACCCGGCGGCCGCTGGTCAACGCGGTCACGTTCTTCGCGGCGCTGACCGACTTCGCCGAAGCCGGCGACATCAAGCATTTCCTCGGGCCCGAAGCGCTCGCGCACATCGAAACCCAGATGAAGGAGAAGGGCGTGCTCGATGCGAGCGCGATGGCCGATACCTTCAGCCTCTTACGCGCCAACGACCTGATCTGGAACGTCGCGGTCAACCGCTACCTGCTCGGCAAGGACGCGCCGGCCTTCGATCTGCTGTACTGGAACAACGATGCGACCCGGATGCCGGCCACCATGCACGCGTACTACCTCGAGCACATGTACGTCCGCAACGAACTCGCGCAGCCCGACGCGCTCGAGGTGCGCGGGGTCCCGATCGACCTGCGTCAGATCCGCAACGACCTGTACGTCGTGGCCTCGCGCGACGACCACATCGCACCCTGGCGCTCGGTCTACAAGCTGACGCAACTCGCAAGCGGAGCGATCGATTTCCGGCTGGCGAACTCCGGCCACATCGCCGGCATCATCAACCCGCCGAGCAGCGGCAAGGGGAACTTTTGGACGAACGAGCGCAACGAGCCCGATCCCGAGGCTTGGCTTGCCGGCGCGCGCAAGACCGACGGCTCCTGGTGGAACGATTGGATCGGCTGGCTCGGCGAGCGCTCCGGCGAACGGGTCCCCGCCCCGGCCTCTCCGGGGAGTGCCGAGTTTCCGCCGCTGGGCCCAGCGCCCGGAACGTACGTCCTCGAAAAAGCTTAGGCGCGTGCCGCCGGCGGGGGGCGCTTGCTCATGGCGCGTTTTTTCGTCGCGGCCTTGGCGGGAGTGCTTGCCGCCGCGCTTGCGTTCAGGCGCTGCGCCCGCGCCAGGCGCGATTTCTTGCGGGCCGCCTTGTTGGGGTGGATGATCCCCTTCTGGGCCGCCTTGTCGAAGGCGCTCTCGGCCGCTTGGTTCGCCTCGGATCCGCCGCCGGCGGCCCGTTTCGCCAAGGTTCGCAGGCGCGAGCGGACGCCGCGGTTCCGGGCGGCGCGCTTCTCCGATTGGCGGACCCACTTCTCGGCGGCTTTGATGTTCGGCAACGAGGCTCTCCCGGAACGCGGAACGCCCGCCGGACGGCGAGCACGCGCGGTATGGTAGCATGGCGGGCCCGCGACCACAAGCGCTGAACCCCTCGTTCGCCGCGCACGACGACCTCCGCTTCGGCGCCGTGCCGCTTCCGGCCGCGAGCGCCGGATACGACCCCGAGGGCGACGCCTGTGCGCTGCTGCCGCCCGGCTTCCACTCGCCGGCCGCGGAACCGGTCCCCGGGCTCGAAGTTCGCGGCTCGTTCGGCGCCCCGCACCGCTACGTGCTTCGCATCCCCGGCAACTGGAACGGGCGGCTGGTCTCGCTCGGGACTCCTGCAACCCGCAGCGAGCACGCTTGCGATGCGATCCTGGGCGACTACTTGCTGGCGGGCGGCTACGCGTTCGTCGCCGGGAACAAGGGCGTGCCGTACAACGCCGTGATCGAACCGCTCGAAGCGACGCCCGATCCGGCGCTTGCGTATCGGATTCCCTTTGCCGCGCCGCGCATCGCACCCGGGAGCGTGTTGCGCAGCGGCGCGCTCTGGCCCGCGCGGGCCGAGGTCGGCGCCTGGCATGACGATCTCGGGGCGCTCGTGCGCGCGGCCCGCGCGCATCTGCGGGAACGGACGGGACGCGAGCCCGTTCGAACCTACGGCATCGGACTCTCGCTCGGCGGTGCGCAGGTGCGGGCGCTGATCGAACGCGAGCCCGAACTCCTGGACGGCGGCGTCGAGTGGGCCGCGGTGCTGTGGGACGCCGAACATCATCTGCTGGCGCATTTGCCGGCCTTCTTGCGTGCGATGCCGGCCTACCTCGCAAGCGATTTCTGCGACCGCGACGCGCACGATGCGCTCGTGGCCGCCGGCTTTCCACCCGATCGCCTCGGGGCCGATCCCGCCCATCGTTCGCTGTGGAACGAGCACTACGCGAACGTGCCCTTTTACGCCGATCTGACGCTCTTTCTCTTCGCGAGGTTGCTCGACCCGGAGGCCGGGCCGCTCGAAAGCCTCGCTGAGCGCGCCGCCTACCGGCCATCCGCCGCGGTGCGCGCAACGATTGCGGCGTTCGCGCACCGTGGGCACCTCGAGCGTCCGCTGCTCGGGATCGCGGGCGAGGCGGACCCGTTCGTCGCGCCGCAGCATCATTTCGCGCCGTACCTTGCGCTCGTGCGCGCCGCCGGCTGCGCCCAGAACTACCGGCAGTTCCTGATCGAGGGCGGAACGCACCTCGATTCCTACGTTGCGTACGGGTACCGTTTGCAGGCGCAACTCCCGTTCGCGTGGGCGGCGTTCGAACGCCTCGTCGCGCTGGTCGAGGGCGAGCGGCCTTTGGCGCGTCCAGGTAGCTGCACGCTGGTTCGCAGTCCCGCCGAGATCGCCCGGGACGCATGAACGACGCTCGCCCGTGCGGAAGAAAGCGGGCGTTCGACGTGAGGAGACGATGACGCGGCCCGGCAGCCTTCGCTTCAACGCCGCGCTCGCCGACGACGAGCGGGCGGCCGTTGCGCGCACGCTACGCCCGGCCGGCATCGCGGTCGCCCGCTGGGCCCCGTGTTGCGGCGGCGCGGTCGCCGCCGTCACGCTCGCCGAAGAAACCGAGCGCGCTCGCGCTGCTGCGGCCGCCGCGGGAGCGCTCCTCGATGTTCCCCCGCTCGTGTTTCTCGCCGTCCGTACGGGGCGTCCGCTTGCGGCGCTCCTCGGCGGCCCCGCGCGGGCAGCGGGCGTGCTCGCGTTCGCACCGGATGGCGAGCGCCTCGAACTCGCGCTCGATGCGCGGCGCACGCCGCTCGAGCGGTTCGTCGAACTCGTCGACGTCGCGCTCGCCGGCGCCGCGCGAACGATCGAGCCGCTGCTGCCGCTCGACGATGCGACTTTGGCGAGCTTCGCCGGGGCGCTGCTCGCGGAGCCTTCTCTCGACGCAAGCCGCTTGATCGAAACCCAGGTCGCGCTCGCGTATGCACGAGCGCGATGAAGCTGCATCTGTTCGCGCTGCCAAGCTTGAGCGTCGGAATCAACGATCTGGTCGACATCCTGGTGACCGCGACCCTCATCTATTACTTTCTGTTCCTGATCCGCGGCACGCGCGCGGTCCCGATCATCTTCGGCCTCGCGGTTTTGGCCGCGATCCTCGCGCTCGCCAACGCCTTTCACCTGCTCGTGCTGGCGACGATCCTGCACTACGCGCTGCTCGGTATCGCCTTCTCGCTGCCGATCGTCTTCCAACCGGAGTTGCGCCGGCTCCTGGAGCAACTCGGGCGCGGCGGCCTGCTCGCGCGCCGCGACGATCGGGCCGATGCGGACGCCTTGGAGAGCGCGGTCGAGATGTTGGCCGAAGCGGCCGTCGTGTTCTCCCGCAAACGCATCGGCGCGCTGGTCGCGATCGAGGGCGCGACCGGGCTGCGCGAGTACGTCGAGAGCGGGACGCGCCTGGACGCGCGGCTGTCGGTCGAACTGTTGCTTGCGATCTTCGCACCCAACGGTCCGCTCCACGACGGCGCCGCGATCGTCACCGGGACCGTGGTCGAGGCGGCCGGCTGCTTTCTGCCGCTCTCCGATAACGTGCTGAGCGGCGCGCATTTGGGGACGCGGCACCGGGCGGCGCTCGGGCTCACCGAGCAGACCGACGCCGTGGTGTTGGTCGTCTCGGAACAGACCGGCGCCATCTCGATCGCGCGCTCCGGGAAGCTCTCGCGCGAGCTCGGCGAAGAAGCGCGCCTGCGCAGCGTCTTGCTGGCCTGCTGCCGGGCCGCTCGCGGGGTCGCGCCGGAACGGCGCGATGCCCTGCGGCGCTTCGGACGGCGCCTCCGCCGCTCGCATCGCTCGAGCGGGCTGATCGATCCGAGTGTTTGAACGCCTGCGCAACAATCTCGGACTCAAAGTACTGGCGCTAGCCATCGCGATCGGCGTTTGGGTGTACTTGCGCTTGGCGCCCAATCCGGTGATTGCGGCCCGCTTCGTGCAGCAGATGACCGTTCCGATCACGACCACCGGCCTGCGGCCCGACGCGGTCGCGCGCTACAGCGAACACACGGCGACCGTCGCGGTCGTGATTCCGCGCGACGGCCTCTCGCTCAAAGCCGGGGCGCTACGGGCCGTGCTCGAACTCGACGACCGCCCGCCGGGCGTCTACAATCTTCCACTGCAAGTGATCGCTCCCAAACTCGAGATTCAATCGCTCTCGCCGGCTTCGGTGACGCTTGCAATCGTGCAGGTCGCGACACGCAACGTTCCGCTTGGCTTACGCTACCTCGGCGCGTCGCACGGCTTGGTCGTGCAACACGCGGAGCTGAGTCCGAGTACGGTCAGCCTGCGCGGGCCGAGCGACGACCTGGCCCGGGTCGCAAGCGTCGTGGTCGACCTCCCGTTCCCCACGCAAGCGAGTCTGGTCGATGCGATGATCCGTCCCATTCCGACCGGCAGCAGCGGCGGCGAGATCGGCGCGATCGCCGTCTCGCCGAACCTGATCCGCGTGCGCGCGAGCTTCGTCGTCCCGGGCGCGAAACACTGAGCGCGCGTCTCTTCGGCACCGACGGCGTGCGCGGGATCGCGAACCGGGACTTGAC
>JBOHTX010000026.1:0-14055 GCA_050733855.1 Vulcanimicrobiaceae bacterium | reverse complement strand
CCCTCGAAGCGAGCGTGAGCCGGTGATCGAACACGACGACGCGCTCGACGAGCGGCTCGCGGTCTTGGCACTGGGCGCGCTCCCCAAGGCGGAAGCGCTCGAGTTGGTCGCGCACGTCGAGAGCTGCGCAGCGTGCCGGAATGCCTACTTCGGCTATCGTGCGGCCGCCGATTTGATCGGTTACGCCGCCGAACCCGAGGCTCTGACGCTCGACGAACTGCGGGCGGCGCGGCTGCGCGGGCGCATCCTCCAGCAAGTGCGCGGACTTTCCGGTGTGGCGCAACCCGCCGTCACGTCTCCGGCCTCGCGCGGCGGACTCGGGTGGCTTGCAGCCGCGGCCGCGCTCGTGCTCGCGATCCTTTCGTTCGGCGGCTACCTGAGCGAGCGTTCGCAGACGAATCGCCTCGGAACGCAGATCGCCCAGGTGCAGTCGAGCGCCGCATCGCTCGCGTCGGGCCTCGCGGCTTCGCAGGCACGCGAACGCGCATCCGCCGTGCAGCTGGCCGTTGCCGAGCGCAGCCTGGCCGCCGTCACCGAGGGGAACGCCCGCCGGCTTCCGATCCCGGGCGGCGAGGTGATCGCCGGCCGGACCCTCACGATCGCCGTCCGTCTCCCGCAACCGCCGCCCGGCAAAGTGTACCAAGCCTGGACGCTGGCCCGAGGCGCCAAGACGCTCGTCCCGAGCCTCACGTTCACGCCGAACGCGAGCGGGCTCGCGGTGGTCACGCTCCCCGTTTCGCCCGCGAATCTCGCCGCGGTCGCGGTCAACGTCGAGCCGGCTGGCGGCACGCGGACCCCGACGACGAAGCCGACCTTCGTTCGCACGCTGTCGTAGCGGTGCCGGGCCGGCTCGAGCCGCTTTCGCGCGGACGGCTCGCCGCGGCGCTCGCCTATCTCGAGCAGCGACCGTACGAAAACGTCTTCGTGTACGCGAATTTTCGTGCGCAACGCGAAGAGGGAACGGCCGGAATCTGGTGTGCGCCCGACGGTACGATCGGCGGTTGCTGCTGGATTGGTCCCCAGCTCGTTCCGGCCTTCGACGCGCGCGCGGAACCCGAGGCAGCGGCTGCGATCGCGCGCGCGGCGCGCGGGCAGCGGAACCTGCGGATGCTGGTCGGACCGCGCGCGGCGGTGCGCGCGGTTTGGCGCGAGCTTGCGGTCGGGCGCCACGATATCGCGCTCGTGCGCGAGCGTCAGCCGCTCTACGCGCTCGAACCGCAGCACTTCGACGATTCGCTGGCGGGCGCGCGCGACGCGGTTGGGCGCGCGACGCTCGCCGAACTCGATGAGATCGCCGCGCATTCCGCCGCGATGATCGGGGGTGAGATCGACGCGGCGCCGCGCACTGACGCCGCATTCCGCGAGCGGACCGCGCGGATCATCGCCGGCGATTCCTGGTGGCGGTATCGGATCGACGGCCGGCTGGTCTTCATGTGCCACCTCGGCGCCCGCTCGCCTTCGACCGTTCAAATCCAGGGCGTCTGGACCCCGCCCGAGTTGCGCGGCCGCGGCTACGCCACGCGCGGCCTGGCCGCGATCTGCGCGCGCCTCCTCGCGCTGCACCCGACCGTCTCGCTCTACGTCAACGAATTCAACACGCGCGCGATCGCAATCTACGCACGGCTCGGCTTCCGTGTGGTCGGCGAGTTTCAGACGATTCTGCTACGGTGAACGGCGGGCCGCGTCCCCGGGACCGGCGCGAGCCGGCGCACGTCCAGCGCACTCTCGCGTGCGGCCGCACCGTCGCGTTCGACGCGGTACGCGCGGGCGTTCGGCTTGGCGGCAACGACCTCGGCGAGCGCGTCGTTCTCGAAGACGAGCGCGGCGCCGTCGTCGCAAGCGTAGCCCGCGGGAAGCGCCCCGCACCCGACCAGCTCGCGATAGCGCGGGCGCCGTTCCGGTTCGCCGTCGTAGTGCGGACAGTGGCTGCCGGTAAGGAAACCAAGCGCCGCGAGCGGGCCCAGCGTCCCGGCGACCGAATCGGTGAGCCCGCTTTCGAACCAGCAGATCGAGCCGGCACTCGAACCGCAGAGCAGCACACCGCGCTCCCACGCTTCGCGCAAGATCGCATCGAAGCCCCACTCGCGCCAGACGGCGAGCATGCTGCGCGTGTTCCCGCCGCCGACGTGGATCGCATCGGCTTCGAGCGCCTCCGCCCGCAGGTCGGCGAGCGTCCGCCGGAAGAAGCGCAGCACGCGCAGCTCGGCACCGAGCGCGCCGTAACTCTCGGCGAAGCGCGCGATCAGATCCGGCTGCTCGCCACTCGCGGTCGCCACGAACAGCAGGCGCGGCCGCGCGGCGCCGCAGGCGTCGAGCACGTAGCGCTCGAGCGCGAAGTTTTCGAGTTCCGGCTGCAGCGCGCCGCCGCCGATCGCGACGATCCGCCGCACGCTCACACGCGCGGGAGTTTCGTGCTTGCGAGCCCTTCGCCGATCGGGATGCTGGTGACGGTCGCGCCGCCGGCCGAGGGGAAGGCGCCGTTGCGAACGTCGTCCGCGTACGCGCGCAGCGCTTCGGTCGCGATCGCGCCCAGCTCCGCATAGCGCTTTGCGAACGGCGGGACCTCGGGATAGAGTCCGAGCGCATCGTGCAGCACGAGCACCTGGCCGTCGCAGGCGGAACCGCTCCCGATTCCGATCGTCGGTATCGTCAGCTCGGCCGTGAGATCGGCGGCGACCGACGGTTCGACCATCTCGAGCACGACCGCGTAAGCGCCGGCCGCTTCGACCGCGCGGCCGTCGGCGAGCAGCGCCTCGCGATCGCTGCGCCGGCGGAAGCCGGTCGCGATCGCGGCCGTTTGCGGCAGGACGCCCAGGTGCGCGACGACCGGGATGCCGGCCGAGACGATCGCCGCGATCCGCGGCGCGACCGCCACGCCGCCTTCGAGTTTGACGCTGCCGGCGCCGCCGTACTTCACGAGCGCGATCGACGCGCGAATCGCATCGGCGTCGCTTGCCTGATAGCTTCCGAACGGCAGATCGACGATCAGGTGCGCGCGTTTGCTTCCGCGCGCGACCGCCGCCGCGTGACGCTGCATGTCCTCGAGCTCGACCGGGACCGTGCCGTCGTAGCCGAGCACGTTGTTCCCGAGCGAATCGCCGACCAGCAGCACGTCGATCCCGGCCGCCTCGGCGAAGCGGGCGAAGGCGGCGTCGTAGGCGGTGATGACCGGAAAGCGGGCGCCCTTGCGGGCGCGGACGGCGATTGCGGTGAGGCGGCGCTGCACGGGCATCCCGCTCGCTACGCGCTCGCGCTCGCGCGAACCTCGTCACCGGAGACCGGCTCCGCGCGCCGGGCGCTCTCGTGGGCCGCGATCAGCTGCGCGTAGCGGGTGGCGGCTGCGGTGGGGACGCGCGCGAGCGACGGGTCGCGGTCGAGGTCGATGTGGAAGAGTCCGAAATCGCTGTTGTCGTCGAACGGCAGCCCCCATTCGCGGTTGGAGGTGATGCTCCAGCACAGATAAGCGACGAGCGGCACGCCCCCCGCGAGCGCGCGCTCCACTTGCGCGATGTGCGCGGCCAGGTAGTCCGCGCGCGAGAATCCGTCCGCGTTCGTGACGCAGCCGTTCTCGACGACGACGATCGGCTTACCGGGAAACGTCGCTTGCGCTTCGCGCAGGAGCGTCTCGAGCACGCTCGGCCAGACGGGAGCGTTGCCGTAGCGGCATTCGCCGGCCGCGGCAAGCCGCTGCAGCTGCCCCGGCCAGACCGAGGGGACGCCCCAGTAGTAATCGAGCCCGACGAAATCGAGCGCCCCCACGCACTCGGGCGGACACAGAAACGGCGGCAAGCGCCCAGCCATGCCGAGATTCCACCAGTTCGCGCCGAGAATCGTGCCGAACATCGCGAGCGACTTGCGCAGGCCGTCGAAGACGCGTAGCCACGAGCGCGCGGCCCCAATCCGCTCTGCGCCGCTCAGCGGGACGAACTGCACCTTGGGATCCTGGGTGCGGAAGATGCGCCGCGCGATGGCGCGCGCGAGATCGGGTTCGAGGCCCTGGTAGTTTCCGGAAGCGTCCGCGGTGCACAGGCCCTCGATCCCGGGATGAACCCCGACCCGCAGCAGGCCGCGCGCGCGGATTGCGCGCAGCGAGCGATCGAGATCGGGGACGGCCTGCGCGGCGCTCTGCCCGGCGGCGCCGCTCGCTTGCGGGCTCCGTCCGATATCGGCGACGGTCTTGCGATTCTGCGGATTGGGGACCGTCGGATCGCGCTTGACGACCTCGCGGATCGTGCGATCGACCAGGTTGAGCAGCGCGCGGCTGCCGAGGCTCATCGCGACCGCATACGGCTGTTGCGGGCCCGCGATCGGCGCGAGCGCGACTCCGTCCGTGGCCGCGCGGCGCAGCGTCACGTCGTCGTCGTAGACCAGATCGACTTCGTTTCGCCGCAGCGCGGCGGCGGCGCTTGCGGTGTCGTCGAACGTCGTGAGCGTTGCACCGGCGAAGAGGGCGGGCGCCTGAGCGGCGGGCGCGGTGCCCGCGATGACGCCGAGCCGCCCCTTCCAGGTTTGGAGATCGCCGGGGACCGGCTCCGGCGCACGATGCAGCACGGCGAGCCCGGCAAACGCATACGGTTCGGAAAACAGCACGCGATCCAGCCGCGACTCGGTTATCGTGAGCTGCGCGATCGAGAGATCGACCCTTCCCGATTCGAGAATATGGCGCTGCGAAAGGCGCCAGGCTTGACGGCGCGCATGTTCCGGCGACTTCAGGTGGGTCGCATTGCGGTCGGCGAGCCGTTGCAGCCAGCGCGGCAAACCGAGCACCAGCGGGTTCGTGCCGACCTTGGCATCGGGATGCACCGCGCGGATTGCTTCGCGTGCGCGAGCGTGCGCGCGGAAGAGATTGGGGATCAGCGTCAGCACCGCGTCCATCTGCGCTTCCGAAGTTGCGTACGGCTCGAGCCCCGGCGGGACCGCGTAGGCCCGCATCCAGTAGCCTTTGATGAAGCCGTAGACGAGTTGGTTCGGTTCGTTGAGGGTCACGTAGTACGCGATAAGGTCGCCGAGCCGCCGCGCGACTTCGCTTGCGTAGGCCGCCATCCGATCGGGAAACTGCGGATCGAGCATCCCGGCCCCGCTGCCCGCAGCCTGCACGTGCAACGGCCAAGTGTTGTGGTGCAAGGTGACGATCGTCGCCATCCCGGCGTCGCGCAGGTACTGCAGCACGTCGCGGTAGTGCGCGAAGGCGGCGTCGTCCCACGTGCCCGGCTCGGGCTCCAGGCGCGCCCAGGCGAGCGAAAGCCGGAAGGCGCGGCAGCCGAGGCTCTTCGCCAAATCGACGTCCTCGCGGTAGCGGTTCCAGAAATCGGTCGCGCGGCCGCGCGGGGTGAGCCCGCGGACCCGCGCCCACACGTCCCGGATATCGTCGTGCCCCTCGTAGGCCTCGCACTGATGGTCGGCGGTCGCGACCCCGAAGCGGAACCCGTCGTTCATGTCCCGGCTCTTCGCCGCACCGAGTCGCGCCCTCCGGCCGGGGGCGCCGGCCCCGGGGCGTTCGCAGCGGTGAGCGGCCGACGTGACGTCGAATGCCGGGTCGCCGAAGGAGGGGTGAGGATGGTCATCGCCACCACCGAAAACGTCGCCGGGCAGCGGGTTGCGCAGACGCTCGGACAGGTGTTCGGGGTCGTCGTCCGCAGCCGGGGGCTCGGCGGGAACATCATGGCCGGCCTGCGTTCGATCGCGGGCGGCGAGATCACGGAGTATACCGAGATGCTCGAGGAAGCGCGCCGCCACGCCGTCGACCGCATGGTGACGAACGCGACCGCGATGGGTGCGAACGCGGTCGTGATGATGCGCTTCGATTCGTCCGAACTGGGCCAAACGATGAGCGAGATCGTCGCTTACGGGACGGCGGTCGTGCTCGAACCCGCGGCGTAAATGCTGCGGGCGTTCGTCCTCGCGTTCGGCGTGCTGCTGTTGGTAGGCGCGGCGGTGCTCGCGGTCGTCGTCCGCGGCAGCTGGCCGGAGTCCGTCGAACTCGCGATCTTCGGCATCCTCGTCCTCGCCGGTACGCTGTTCGAACGCCGCTACCGCTCGCGCCACACGGCTGCCTCTGCCGCCTGGCAGACGACGGGCGAGCGCTTCGTCGATCCGATTAGCGGCAAACTCGTCGAAGTCCGCTACAACGCCACCACCGGCGAACGCGCTTACATTCCGGTTGAGTAGCGCCGAATCCGTTCCAGTGCCAGGGTCAGCAAGGTTGCGGCGGCGAGTGCCGCACCGCAACGGACGTGATTCCAGAACGTCCACGGGCCGGCATACGATGCCCAAATCCGCGCGGCGTCCGGCTGCGCCGGGTCGGCTGTCGCGAGGGCGTCGTTCATTCGGAAGCGATAGAACATCGTGATCGCAATCGCGAGCAAGTAGAGCATGGCTCCCGGCGAGGATGTAGCGGCCTGCGCCGTGTCCGCTGCCCCGGACCGACGTGACGGCGAGAACGAGGCACGTCGGCGCGGTCCCCAGGAGCACCACCAGGAAGCGGCTACGGCAGCGAGGCGTCGACCCAGGGGTAGCGCCGGGTACTCCGTGAAGGGACGGCGATCAGTGAAACCCGAGGTTGAACTCCGCATTGCGACGGCCGCCGCGACGCTCGCCGACGCTCGCCGGCTGATGCAAGACTACGCGGCGTCGCTGCCGTTTCTGATCGACGTCTGCCATTTCGACGACGAGATGAACGCCTTCCCGGGACGCTACGCTCCGCCGGCAGGCGCGCTCGTGGTCGCATACGCCGGCGGTGCCGCGGCGGGAGTTGTCGGTTTGCGCCCGATTGCCGAGCCGAGCGTATGCGAAATGAAACGCCTCTACGTCCCACCCGCTTTCCGAGGTTTGGGAATCGGCGAAAAATTGGTTGCGGCGCTAATTGCCGAGGCTCGTGCGCGCAAGTACCGACGGATGCGCCTGGACTCGCACGCTCCATCCATGGCGAAGGCAATCGCGCTCTATCGGGGCTTCGGCTTCGTCGAGATCGAACGACCGGCCGACGTTGCGATCGATCCACCGCCGGACGCCGCTGCGGACCTGGTATTCATGGAGCTCGCGCTCTGAGAGACGTTCACCGGATCGGGGCACAAAGCAGTCACGAGGCGGCCTGGCTGCCGTATCGCGCTTGCGCCTTGGCGCGAGCTTTGAGGGCTTCGACCTCGCGGTCGCGCGGCGCAGCGTTGGTGACGAGCGAACGGAGCAGCACCCGAGCGGTATCCGTCACCTCATCGACCGCTCGCTCGAAGGCGCGCTCGTTCGCTTTCGAGGGATGGGTGAATCCGCTCAGTTTCCGTACGAACTGGACGGCCGATGCGCGGATCTCCTCATTCGTCGCCGGCGGCGCGAAGTTGTGCAGGGTCTTGATATTGCGACACATGGGCGGGTCCCCCGAAACCTGACGCGCGGTTCGAGGCCGGCGCCGAAACTCCGCCGTCATTGCCAAAGAGTCGCACCGTATGCTATTTCCCTGCAAGTATGAAGTGCAGAAGCCGGCCGGGCGGGAAGATCCGCTGCCATGAATAGCTCGAACGATCTGCACATGTCATGCTGCATTGTGGGCGGCGGTCCCGCCGGCATGATGCTTGGGTTTCTTTTGGCTCGCGCGGGCGTCGAGGTTGCGGTCCTCGAGAAGCACGGTGATTTTCTCCGCGATTTTCGCGGCGATACGATTCATCCCTCGACCCTGCAGATCATGCAGGAACTTGGACTGCTCGACGAGTTCCTGAAGCACAAGCATTCCGAGGTCCGCGACTTCACGATGCGCTTCGAAGGCGTCGAATATCCGATCGCCGACTTCCGGTACATACCCACCACGTGCAAGTTCCTCGCGTTCATGCCGCAGTGGGATTTCCTCGATTTTCTCGCCGAGCGGGGGGCGGCATTTCCACAGTTTCATCTGCTGATGAACACCGCCGCGACCGAGCTCCTGCGAGCGAACGGACGCGTGAGCGGCGTGCGAGCACGTGGACCCAATGGCGATTTTGACATTACCAGCGCGCTCGTAGTCGGTGCCGATGGGCGCCACTCGACGATCCGCGCCGCCGCGCAGTTTTCGCAGACCGCTGCCGGCGCTCCGATCGACGTGCTGTGGATGCGTGTGACGCGGCGGCCGGGCGACCCGGCCGCGGTGTTGGGCAACTTCGCCGGCGGCACCGTGTTCTTCATGCTCAACCGCGATGAGTTCTGGCAGTGCGCCTACATCATTCCCAAGGGGACGCTCGATTCGCTCAAGGAAGCGGGCATCGAATCGGTGCGCGCCAAGATTGCAGCCTGCGTGCCCTACATGGCGGACCGGCTCGGCGAAATCGCGAGCTGGGACGATCTCAAACTTCTGACCGTGAAGGTCGACCGCTTGCCGAGATGGTACGGCGACGGCGTGCTCTGCATCGGCGATGCGGCCCACGCGATGTCGCCGATCGGCGGCGTCGGTATCAATCTCGCCGTCCAAGACGCGGTCGCGGCGGCGAACATCCTGGCCGAGCCGCTGGCGCGAGGGACGCTCAAGAACGACGATCTCGCTCGCGTGCAGCGGCGGCGCACGTTCCCGATGCGCGTCATTCAGTTCTTGCAGGTCGCGATCCAAAACGGCATCCTCTCGCCGGCACTCGCCGGCAAACGGGTGAAGCCGCCCTTTGCCTTTGGGCTCCTGCGGCGCTTCCCGGTGCTGCGGAGACTGCCCGCGTTCCTCATCGGCATCGGTCCTCGCCCCGAGCACGTGCGCTCCCCGAACGCGCACCCCGACGCCCCCCGAGCGGCGTAAATCCTCGCGTCGCACTCGCTCCTAGCGGCGTCGCGCGCGCGACACGATCCACGCGCGCGCCAGCGCCAGAACTCCGGCGCCCGCCCCGCCGGTTGCCAACGGCACCAAGACCTCCTCCACCGGGACGCTGAGGATGTGCGCGAGCACGATCACGTCACGTGCGAGCCGCCCGAGTTTCCCGGTGCGGCCGACGCGGTTTCGAGCGCAGCGCTCAGGACCTCCCGCCACCGCGGGTCGGGCGCGGTTTTCGCGGCGTAGGCATCATGCCAGTTCCACCATTCGTAGGGCGGAGTTTGCGGGTAGCCCGCAGGCGAATCTTCCCACTCCTCCTGGCGCCCAAGCGGAGTGATATCGAGATAGTTCCAGGTGTTGCCCATCTGTTCGTCGCCGCGACCGTTGATGAAGTAGGTGCGAAACACGCGCTCGCCGACGTGGAAGAACACGTTGTGGCCGTGCCACTCGTCGACGCCGAAGTCGCGATCGAAGTCATCGGTGATGGTGTACCACGGCATCTGCCAACCCATGCGCGCCTTCACGCGCGCGATGTCCGCTCGCGGCGCGCGCGAAACGTACGCGAGCGTCGTGTCGCGGGCGTTCAGGTGGGCGAGATGGGCAACCTGATCGGCCCCGAAAGAGCAGCCGCGGCAGGCATGCTCGGGCCAGCCGAACACGCCGGGCTCGAAGAATGCGCGGTAGACGATCAGCTGAGGGCGTCCCTCGAAGAGGTCGAGCAGGCTCTTCTTGCCGCTCGGCCCGTCGAAAGCGTACGGCTTTTCCACCGCGAGCCACGGCATCCGTCGGCGCTCGGCAGCCAGCGCGTCGCGCGCACGGGATACTTCCTTTTCCTTCACGCGCAGCTGCTCGCGCGCTGACTCCCACTCTTGGGACGAAACGATCGGGGGTGTGTTCATGGTGAGGATCTCCAGCTTTTGAGTTCCGAGGACGCGCTTCCGGCGGCGTCCTCTGAGGTGAGATGTACGCAGATGCTTTCGCGAAAGTGTCAACCTACGGTCGGGAACCTCAGCCCTCGAGTGGGACGATGCCGAGGTCGCCCTTCATCCCGAACGCCAGTCCCGCGGCGTAGCGCGGGTCGGTGAGGATCGAGACGACGTGCTCGCCGACTTTGCGCGGCGGCAGCGGCGCGCCGAAGCCGGCGAGGTAGGCCTCGCGACTGACGCCTCGGCTTTGCGCGTAGGCATCGGCAGCCGCGCGTCCGAGGTCGGTCTCGCCGACGATCTGCTGCGGGACGATCGCTTGGAAACGAATGTCGAGGTCGAGCCGCTCGGCCACGTCGTTTGCGTAATCCGCCATGAGCCACAGCATCCGTTTGGCGCCGGCGTAGCTGCCGGAAAGCGGCGAACCGCTCTGCGCCGCGCCGCTCGAGCCGACGATCACCCGGCTTCCGCGCGGAAGGGGAAGGCGCAGCGATTCCACCATCCAGCGAAAGCCGGCTCTCACATCGACGTCCCACGCCTGGTTGAAGTTCTCCCACGTGAGTTCGTGAAGTGGGCCCGTCGGGGGAGTGGCGCCGGCGTTGAGCACCAGCACCGACGGTCGTACGTCGCGCAAGACCTCGCGCGCGAGCGCTTCATCGGTGACGTCGCCGCGAACCACGTCGACGCCGAGCCGCTTCGCGACCTCGGCGAGGCGCTGCGGATCGCGCGCGACGACGGTGACGCGGGCCTTGCGCTCGACCAGCGCCTCGACGATGCCAAGGCCGAGCCCGCGGCTTCCGCCCGTCACGACGGCGCGCCGGCCTTCGAGATTTTCCATCGCCGTCACGCGGCCGGAGCGACGGCGAACATCGCCGCCGCCTGCCGCTCCGCGCCCTTCGGCGACAATTCGAACTGCTCGGCGAACGCGACTGCGTAGGGATCCGGGAAGATGTCCTCGTCGCCCGCCTCGACGCCGTCGAGGATGTGCTGCGCAACGTCTTGGGGTGCGGCCTTCTCGAGCGCGAGGCCTTTATTCATGTCGGTGTCGACGGGCCCCGGGTAGACGCCGAACACGGCGATGCCGCGAGCCGCGAGAAGCGCGCGCGCGGCCTGCGTCAACGAGTGGAGCGCGGCCTTCGAAGCGCTGTAGGTGGGGACGAAGGGCACGCTCGTGAGTCCGGCCGCCGAGCCGACGTTCACGATCGCGCCGCCGCGCAGCGCGAGCGCATCCGCGAAGCGCTGCAGCATCCGCAGCGGCCCGAAGTAGTTGACCTCCATCTCGCGCCGCGCCTGATCGACGATCGCCTCGCTCGTCAGTTCCGCTGCCGTGGCGAGGCCCGCGTTGTTGAAGAGCAGGTCGATGTCGGCGGCCCGGCGCGCGACCTCGGCGACCTGCTCGTCGCGCGTGACGTCCAAGCGCAACGCGACCACGCGCCTGCCGTGCCGTTGCTGCAACGTCTCCAGCGTCTGCGGGTCACGCGCCGTGGCGTAGACTTTCCTCACGCCGCGCTCCAGCAGCGCGTCGGCGATGGCTTGCCCGATGCCCCGGTTGGCGCCGGTCACCAGCGCTACCGATCCTGCGATTTTCCTTCCACTCATGTTGTCCAGCTCCATGTTTCTCTCGCTCGTAGTTACATGCCGGACGAGAATCGCGCCGGCACATGGAGAGACCGGAGCAGGCGCAAAGACTCATCGGTGGAGGCTGAGATCGGCCTCGCTTGGCAGGACGAGCGGGAGGTGGAAGGCCGAGAAGATTGCCGTGTTCATGAAGTTGCTCAGCACCAATATCTGGTTCTCTTCCAAGGTCAGCACGTGCAGCGCGTGGGCGTGAAGTTCGCTGCTCCCTTCATCGCGACCGTACACCGCGAAAGCCGGCTGCCCGTTCGCGCCGGTGGGAACGAGATAAAACGCCTCGCATCCCGAGGCCGGCAGCGCCCATTGTAAAAGCTCGAGGATCTTGGCGCGCCCTCGGTACCATTCGCGGCGGGGCGGCATGCTAAAGACCGCATCCTCTTTGAGAAGGCCGACGAGTTCGTCGAGGTCGGCCCGTTCCCACGCGTGAACGTAGCGATCGAGCAGTAAACGCTGCGTCCCCTCAGCCAGCGCGCTCGAGGCGATCGATTCCCGGCTCGGCAGGTTCTTCTTGAGCGTCTCTCGGGCGCGCTGCAGCGCGCTGTTTGCCGAAGCTACCGACATCTCGAGCGCGTTCGCCGTTTCGGCGGCCGAGCAGCCGATCACGTCGCGCAGGAGCAGCACCGCGCGTTGGCGCGGCGGCAGGTATTGAATCGCGGCGACGAACGCAAGCTGGGTCGCTTCGCGCGCTTCGTAGCGCGCCGGCGGATCGGGATCGGCGTCGGGGATACCTTCCAACGCCGAATCCGGATACGGTTCCAGCCACTCGAGCTCGCCGAGCGGCGGGCCTGCCGGAAGAAGTGCCGACGGAGGTCCGGAACGTTCGGGGACGAGGCGACGCGGAGCCTTTCTGCGGGCGAGCGCGTCCAGGCACACGTTCGTGGCGATCCGATAGAGCCAGTTGCGGACCGTCGTCCGCCCCTCGAAGCGACCCGACGCGCGCCACGCTCGCAGCATCGTTTCTTGGACGGCGTCCTCCGCCTCGAACGTCGAGCCGAGCATGCGGTAGCAGTGCACCTGCAATTCCTTGCGATAGCGCTCGGTCTCCATCACGCCGCTTTCGGCGCCGGCGGTCAACACGACTTCAGAATGAGCGAATGCCATGACAAACTCCAGCCGCCGCCGCGGCGCAGCGCCGGCATATTCTAAGGACCGCCGAAGGAGCACAATCTCATCGGTGCCCGCCGGCCGTTCTCCCCGACGAGCGGACGGGCCAGGCCTCGCTCGTTTGGACACGAGAGGCATCCGTTGGAAACGGTGCTCGGTTTCACTTCAGTACGCGTCACGCCGATCGTCGATGCGTTGCACGAGAATAAACCGACCGCCTCTGTCGAGCTCGAAGATCGCGCGCCACTTGCCGTGCCGTAGTCGGTAGAGCCCGTGCTTTTCGGTTCAAGCTTCTTGACGTCTACGACTTCCGACCTCGGGTTCTTGGCGAGGGTCGCAAACGCATCGCGGATCGCATTGGCGTCGCGCGCGGTTAGGCCCGCAAGGGCCTTTTCAGCGCGTCGCGCATAGATGACGACCCAGGGCAGACGGTCAGACCGTTGGCTTGGCGGTGCGCTCGTCGATGACGAAGTCGCCGCGCCGAATCTCGTCGCGCGCAGCTTCGATTTCGGCGAGAACGTCGTCTTCGAGTGGACCGGCAGATTCCGCGTTTTCCAGGCGCTCGATCAACGGGTCTTGCGGCGGCCTGGCTGCCCTCTGTTCCATGGCCCCATTCTAGGACATGTTCTCGGGGTGCGCAAGGCCACCACCTCAGCAGGCGGCCGGTCCGATCCGCCGCGGGCGTACGCCGTAAGACGCTCGAACGAAAGTCCGCTCGCAGTGTTACACGGACGAACGGGTTCGTCGAACGGTTCAACAGAGCGATCCCTGACGAGTTCTTCCGCACGAGGACCCGCTCCGCGCGCCGTATGCGGAGTCGCGATTATGGCACCCACAACTGTCTACGAGCACATCGACGTGATGCGTGTGCGCGTTCATGGTCCGGACGGCGCGGAGCCGCGTCCTTGGGCATCACGTAACAGTCAAGCGGATGCATTCTCGTTCTCGTACAGGCGCGCCGGGCTAATCTCCGTTTTTGCGATTTCCCGATCACATTGCGTGCAGCGAAAGCCTAGTTCGATGCTGCCGCCGCAGGCCTTGTGGATGATGTGGCTCGCGTCGCGCCCTTTGGTAAAGCGTTTTCCCCAGTCGCGCAGAGCGAGCACGACCGGCGCGAGCGCGGAGCCCCTTTCGGTGAGCAGATACTCGTAGCGGTCCGGGTGCGTCTGGTACCGCCGGCGTTTCAGGATGCCGGCATCGGTGAGCTTCTTCAACCGCGCGGATAGGATATTGTCGGCGATGCCGGTCGCTTTGAAATCGTCGAATCGGCGAGCGCCAAGGATGGCGTCGCGGACGATGAGCAACGTCCACCACTCTCCCACGAGGTCGAGCGTTCGGGCGATCGGGCACGGCTGAGCAGCCAAGCTGGCGTGTCGCATGGCCCAAGCATAGGGGCTTGCATCAAGCAAGTCAAGGTGCTATAGTCGCTTGTATCAAGCAAGTAACCTTCCAGAAAGTGAGGAAACCATGATCGATATTCTTCGCACCGTGAGCTTCGGAGGTGTGGTCGGGACGCTGTTCGCGGCGGTGCTTACCGCGCTGCCGGTCCGCGCGGGTTGGCGTCTGGCACTCGGCGCTGGCATCGGCGCCTGGATCGCCCTAGTCGTCGCGATCACCGCCGCCGGCGCGGTGGCCCAC
>JBOHTX010000025.1:0-14786 GCA_050733855.1 Vulcanimicrobiaceae bacterium | reverse complement strand
GAACCATGCCGAGCAAGGCCGTCGCGGTCGTCATCACGATCGGGCGGAAGCGGACCGCCGCCGCTCCCGCCAGCGCTTCGATCGTCCCGAGGCCCGCGCGTTCCCGCCGTGCCGCGTATTCGAGCAACAGGATTCCGTTCTTGACGACCAGTCCGATCAGCAAGATCACCCCCATCAGCGAGGAGACGTTGAGCGTGAGGCCCGTCGCGAACAAGAGGAGCGCCGCGCCGAAAAGCGAGAGGGGGATGGCGGCCACGATCGCGAGCGGTTGCGCAAGCGAACGGAACTGCACCAGCATCACGAGGAAAACCAAGATCGTCGAGAGTGCGATCGTCCGCGCGAACTCCGCGAACGAACGCTGCTGGAGCGCATACGAACCCGCGATCTGCAGCGAATAGCCCGCCGGCACGTCGAGCTGGCGCAAGGCGCGCCGCATTCCTGCGACTACGGCGCCGAGGTTCGTTCCCGAGATCTGCGCCGTCACCGGAAGGTATTGGCGGCCGTTGAGCTCGTTGATCTCGCTCTGCGGCGCGGTCCGCTCGAAGGTCGCGAGGGTCCCGAGCGGCTCGACTGTGCCGGACGGCGTCACCAGCGGAATGCCGACGAGGCGCGAGACCGGCAGTTCGGCCGGCAAATCGTAGCGGACGCGGATCGGGATCGTCAGCGGATTGCGGATCACCTCCGAAACCACCGACCCGCCGAAGATCGATTCTTCGTCGGCAGCGAGCTGTGCCGGGGTGAGGCCGAGCCCCGCATCGTCGGGCCGCGCACGGACGACGATCCCAGGGTCGTGCAGCAACACGCCGCTGCCGACATCGCTGATCCCGGGGACCGTTCCGATCCGGCGCGCGACCTCGCTTGCCAGCGGCACCAAGACGGCTTGCTGCGGCCCGAAGACGCGAATCTCGATCGGCGCAAGCTCGTTGGAGAGGTCGCTCAGCATATCGGCGAGCAGCTGCCGGGTCGAGAGCGTGATCTGCGGGTAGGCGTCGCGAATGCGATCTTCGAGCCGCGAGATCACCGCCAGGATCGGCGCGCGCCGATTGCGCGGAACCAGGGTCGCACGGATCGTGGCACCGTTCTGGCCTTGCGGCGTGTCGGTGTTTTCGAGCGTCATGCTGTGGCCGGTGAGGTCGGCGCTGGTCGCGATCGCGGGATCGGCTTGCAGGATCTGCTCGATGTGGTGCGTCGCCGCGCGCGTGCGCGCAAGCGTGCTCCCCGGCGGAAAATAGTAGGTCATCTCGAAGGCGCCTTCGTCGAGCGCCGGTAGGAAATCGGTGCCCAGATTCAATGCCATCAGCGCGGTCGCCGCGAGCACGAGCGCGGCGGCGATCCACACGAAAGTGCGCCGCGCGAGCGCCGCGCGCAAGAGGCTCTGATAGCGTCGCAGCAGCGGAGCGATCGCGCGCCGCTCGCCTTCGGGAGAGGGGCGCAGAAAGCGCAGCGCGAGGTTCGGGGTCAGCACGAAGGCCAGCACGAGCGAAAGCACGAGCGCGACCGTCAGCGTGATCGCGAGCGCCCGAAAGAACGCGCCTGCAACGCCCGTGAGGAGCGAGAGCGGCGCGAACACGACGATCGTGGTGAGGGTCGAGGTGATCATCGGTCCCGCGATCTCGGCGACCGCCGTTTCGACCGCCGCCCGCCGCGTGCCGCCGTCGCCGAGGTGGCGGTCGACGTTTTCGACGACCACAATCGCGTCGTCGATGATCAGCCCGACGCCCATCGCGAGCCCGCCGAGGGTCATCAAGTTCAGGCCCTGGCCGAGCAGCGACATCGCACCAAACGCGATCACGATCACGATCGGGATGATCGCGCCCGCAACGGCCGCCGAACGCCACGAGCGCAGGAAGAAGAGCAGCACGAGCGCCGAGAGCACGAAGCCGACCAAAATCGCGTCCCGTAAGCTCGCGACCGCACTTGCGACGAGCGACGCCGGATCGTAGTACGTCGCGAGCACGACATCGGGCCGGCCCGCGAGCGCGCTCTTGAGGCGGGCGGCCACGGCGCTTGCGACGCCGGTGAAGCTGGTGCCGGGCTGCGCGTAGACGTTGAGGATCACGGCCGGTCCGCTCGCCGTTCCGGCCCGAATGATGCTCGGTGCCGCCCCGGTGCCGACGTTCGCGATCGCGCCGACCGTCAGCGGTTCGCCCGCGGCACCCTCGAGCGGGATCGCGGCGACCTGCGCGGCATCGTGCGCGATCCCGCTCGCGAGCAGCGTCCAGCGCCGGAAGCCGTCGACCGCGAAGCCGACTGCCGAAATCGTATTCGTCTGCGCGATCGCCTCGCGAACCGCAGCGAGGCCGAGGCCGCGGGCCGCGAGCAGTTGCGGATCGACGTTGACGTGGATCTCGCGTACTTGGCCGCCGAGGACGTCGACCAGCGCCACACCGGGCGTGCCGATCAGCTGCGGTTTGAGATCGTACTCCACGTACTCGCGCAACGCCATGAGGTTCATCCGCCGCGAACTGACCGCGTAGCTCAGCAACGGGAAGAGGTTGGTCCCGACCGGCTCGACCCGCACCTGCGTCCCCGCCGGCAGTTCCGAGGAAAGCTGTGCGACGACCGAATTGACCCGTTCGAGCGCGACCGCTTTCGCGATGACGTGCGGATCGAAGCTGACGTCGATATCGGCGGCTCCCGGCACCGAGCGGGCATCGAGTTGCACGACGCCCGGGATCCCCTGCAGTTCGCGCTCGAGCGGACGGGCGATGCTCGCCTGCACGAGCGAGGGGGAGAGCCCGGCGAGCTCGGCCCGGACGTCGACGCGCGAAATGCTCAGCTCCGGATAGACGGCCTGCGGCAGCGAGCGGTACGCGTCGATGCCCGCAAGCGTCAGTAGCGCCACGACCGCGTAGACCGCGAGCCGGAGGTCGATTGCGCGCCCGACGAATCGCACCGTGCTAGATGAGCGAGATGGTCTGCGCATCCCGCGGGCGCGCGGCCAGCACCTCGAGCACGCGGCTCGCTAGCTGGTCGTACACCGGGTCGTCGACTTCGTCGGTCCGTCCGCTATCGGCCAGCTCCATGATGGCCGGCGAGAGCGGGATGCGCGCGAGCACGGGCGCGCGCGCGACCTCGGCGACCTCGTCGGCGTGCGAGGGCCCGAAGATGTCGTAGCGCTTTCCGGTATCGGGCGCGACGTAGTACGACATGTTTTCGACCACCCCGAGAATCGGCGCCTTGAGTTGGTGGATGAGGTTGGCGGCTTTGCGCACGATCATGGCCGCCAGCGCCTGCGGCATCGTCACCAGCACCACGCCGTCGACCTTCAGCGACTGCAGCACCGTCAGCGGCGCGTCGGAGGTCCCGGGCGGCAGGTCGACGAGCAGCACGTCGAGCGGGCTCCACAGCGTCTGCTCGTAGAATTGACGGATGACGCCGGAGAGGATCGGGCCGCGCCAGATCGTGGCCGTGTCCTCGCTCGGAACAAGCAGGTTCGAACTGACGACCTCGATCGCCGAACGCGTGCGCGCGGGAACGAAGAAGTTGCGCGGGCGGCCCTGCGCATCGGGCGGCGCGTTCGGATCGCTATCGACGCCGAGCTGGCCGCGCAGACCGAAGAGGCGCGGAATCGAGGGGCCGGTGATGTCGGCATCGAGGATGCCGACGCGTTTGCCGGCGCGCCGCAAGCCGAGCGCGAGCAGCGCGGTCGTCAGCGATTTGCCGACGCCGCCCTTGCCGCTCATCACCGGGACCGTCAGCCCGATCGGTGCGCGTCCGGTGAACGCGCCCGGCGCCTTGCGCTGCGGGGTCCGATCGGTGTTCGCGATGGTCGGCACGCGACCGGAGAGCCGCGCCTGCGACAGCGCCGCGACGATCGGCTCGACCCGCAAGCCGTGCGCCTGCGCACCGGCTGCGAGCGTCTCGTATTTGCTGACGCCGCAGCCCGAACAGCCGAGGCCGAAGGCGTGCAACACGTCCTCGGCGATCGGAAAGCTCTCGACCAGGTCGCGAATCTTGGCGTCCGGGGTGATCGGCACGGCGCTCATGGCAACCGGACGCTTTCGACGGACGAGGACCGATTCTCTGTGCGCCGCGAAGCGCGCGCGGTACGCGGCGCTCGCGGAACCGTACGAGGGGACCTCGTACCGGGTGGGAACGCGCGCTCGAAGGCCGTACGGCTCCCGTGGGACCCGGAGCGCGCCGCCGCGCTGCTCCCCCTCGAATGCGCCCCGACGGGAGATGTGCCGTGAAACGATCCGAGGTTCTCGCTGCCGACCAAGCAACGCACGGCGACAACGCGACGCGCGGCGGCGGGCAGATTCTCGCCGGCGGCCACAGTTCGCCGGTGCGCGCCGGTCGCGCGGTCGGCGGCGCGCCGTTCGTCCAGAGCTACGGTCGCGGAGCGTATGCGTACGATGCCGAGGGCCGAGCGTACGTCGATTACCTCATGGCCTACGGGCCGTTGCTCTTCGGCCACGCGCATCCGGCGCTGATCGGAGATCTCGACCGTATTGCGACGCGCGGCACCGTCTTCGGCTCGACCTGCGAGGACGAACGGCGACTGGCCGCGCGGATCGCAGTGCACCTTCCGTCGATCGAACGGCTGCGCTTCGTCAATACCGGAACCGAGGCGATGATGAGCGCCATCCGAGTCGCGCGCGCGTACACCGGCCGCCCACTGATCGCGCGCTTTGCCGGGAACTACCACGGGCACTTCGACGGTGCGCTGTCGGGGGCCGGAGCTTCGGCAGCTGCTACCGGCGAACGGTCCGCTGCGGCGCGAGCGGGGATTCCGCCGAGCGTGCGCCGCGAGACGGTCGTGGCACGGTACGACGACGTCGCCGACCTCGACCGCCTCATCGCCGGACGCGAGGAGGCGCTGGCCGCGTTCGTCGTCGAGCCGGTCGTCGCGAACATGGGCCTGGTCGTTCCGCGCCAGGTATTCATCGACGGTCTGTTCGCGCGAGCGCGCGCCTGCGGCGCGCTCGTGATCTTCGACGAAGTGATCACCTGGCCGCGAGTCGGGCTCGGCGGCGCACAGGGCGCGCTCGGGCGGCGGCCGGACCTGTGCGCGCTCGGCAAGGTCATGGGCGGCGGCTTTCCGCTCGCGGCCTTCGGTGGGCGCGCCGACGTGATGGCGGTGCTCGCCCCCGACGGCCCGTGCTTTGTGGGCGGGACCTTCTCCGGGAATCCGTTTTCGGTGGCGATGGGTCATCGCGTGCTCGATCTCCTCGAAGCCGATCTCGGCCTCCACGCGAGCCTCGAACGGCGCGCGCTGGCCCTCGCCTGCGGAATCCGCGAGATCTTCGCACGACGCGGACTACCGTACCCCGTCGTCCAATATGCGAGCATGGTCGATTTCGCGTTTCGGGCCGGTGACGCCCCGCGGAACTTCGAGGAACGCCGCACGGCCGACGGCCGCGCTTTCGCCGCCTACTATCACGCGATGCGCGAGCGCGGCATCCTGCTCGCGCCCTCGCCGAACGAACTGATGTTCCTCTCGAGCGAACACGGCGAGCGCGAGATCGAGCTGACGCTCGCGGCGCTCGACGATTCGTTCGCGGAATTGATCGCGCGCAGGATCGTGGCGGTCGCGGCATGAGCGTGCTGCGCGACGACGAGATCGCCCAGGCGCTGACGACGCTCGTGGGCTGGGGCGTTCGCGACGGCGAACTCGAAAAGACCTACGACCGCCGAGACTTCGACGGCTCGCTCGCGTTCGTCAACGCGATCGCCGCCAAAGCGAACGCCCAGAACCACCACCCCGACCTCGCGATCTCGTGGAACCGCGTGACCGTGCGGCTCTCATCGCACGACGCCGGCGGCATCACCGACCGCGACCTGCGGCTCGCGCGCTCGATCGACGCCCTCGCCGAACTGCCGTGAGTGCCGCGCCGCAGTGCGGTGCGCTCGCGTGCCGCGCCGCCGTCGCAGCCGACTGCGAGACTGAGCGCGCTTGCCTTTCGCGCGAAAGCCCACTGGGGCTACGACACCGCCTTCATGGAACGCGTTCGGCCGGCGCTGACGCTGTGCGCAGACGACCTCGCGCAGCGGCGGGTGGTCGTCGCTCTTCTCGACGAGCGCATCGTCGCGTTCTACGCGTTCACGACCTACGACGGCGCAACGTTCTTGGACGACCTCTGGGTCGATCCGCCGCAGATCGGGCACGGTCTTGGCACGCAAGCCTGGCAACACGCCGTTGCGACGGCAAGCTCCGCCGGCGAGGCGTCTTTCCTGATCGAAAGCGATCCGTTCGCCGAGGGCTTCTACCTCCGCATGGGTGCACTCCGCATCGGCGAACGCATCTCACCCCAAACCGGCCGCTCGCTCCCGCTCCTGCGGTATCGTTTGAGCGCCCAGAGTTGAGCCCCCGACGCTCGATGTCGACAGCGTTGGCGCGCGTTACGAGCGGGCCCGGTTGGCGGTCGCTCCCTAGTTTGGGTAGTTCCTTGCGTGCGATCTTAGCCATGACTGCGGCGGTAGCGATGGTTTGTTTCGTCACGGACTCCGTAACCGGCAAGGTGACGGCGGTCTCCTCGGACGGCGAAGCGACGATCTACCTGCTCGACGATTTTTCAGGGACGTTTGACCTCGCGTATCGGGTCCGCTTTGAGCCGGCACCTTCGAATCGTTCATGGTCCACGGTCAGCATACTCCTACTTCCGCTGTGCCGGCCGGGTAGCTCGCTTTCGGTAGGCTTGTCACGGGGCTATCCAAATTCGGCGACGCTGCTCGCCTTTACGACAACGAGCAGTCCCGGAGCGCGAAGTACGTATCGCCCCTTTCCCGTGCAGTGCCCGGCGACATGCGACCTCGAACTGCGTGGCGATTCGTATGTCGTGGCGGCGATCGTCGCCGGTCGCCGGATCGCACGATGGCCGCGCGCGCGCTTTCCGATGCGGAACCCCTATGTGCAGATCAACGGCGAGGTGGGCTCCATCGGCGACCGAATCGTCGCTCGCCTTTCCCCGCTCAAAACCACGCTGCGCGGGAAACCCGTGCCACTACCGAGCTGCGCTTTCACGACGCAGGGCATCGAGCCTCGGGTGATCGGTGACCGGGTGCTCGTCATCGCCGGAACGCGAGCGGCCGGCGGCGGCGCTGTCGATCGTTGCCCGTCGGTCGCTCGGCGAGAATAGGACCAGATCGCGAGTGCCGGGAGCACCTGCGTCGCAGCGGGTGCTCGGGGTCCGGACGCCGTAGAGGCGCGCCATGCCGAAGGCGCCGAGGAAGCCGCAGTGGCTAACGAAGCTACGGCAACGTCTATTCGGGCCGGCACGTCCACCGCGCGCGACGAATCCCGATGATGATTCCGACGATGCGGGCGCGACCGGCGCGGGCGATCGCTCACCACTGCTGCCGCGGACGCCGGTGTTGAGCGGAGCGGCGGCGCAGAGCCTGCCGTCCGCCGAACGACCGCGCATATGGGCCGCTTCCTTTCGCGAATCGCGGACCGACTAGCGGACCGGGCGGCCAAAACTCTGGCCGAATCGCCCGACCTCGGCAGAGAACCCCGGAAATCCGTCGTCAGACGGAGAATTTCCGGGGATGTTCCTGGAACGGCGGGTGACCCGGCGGCTCGAAGGAGCGCTTAAGCGATCCCCCGCGGTGTTGCTCGCGGGGCCGCGCCAGGCCGGCAAGACGACCTTGGCTCGCCTCATCGTTGCGAGCCGCGGCGACCGCGCGTCGTACATCGATCTCGAGCGCAACGCCGACCTGAGGCGACTGGACGATGCCGGCTTGTTTTTGCGCTCCCAGAGCCCGGCGCTGATCGCGATCGACGAGATTCATCGCAAGCCTGACTTATTCCCCGAATTGCGCGCGATCATCGACGAGCGACGCGCCGTCGGGGAGCGCGCGGGTCATTTTCTCCTCCTCGGTTCGGCCTCGCTCGATTTGCTCAAGCAAGCGTCGGAAAGCCTCGCGGGGCGTATTGCGTACGTCACCCTAGAGCCCCTCGACGCGATCGAGGCGCGTTCGGTCGCGCCGGCCGACGGCCTCTGGCTGCGCGGCGGATTTCCGGAGAGCCTGCTCGCGGATTCCGACGGGGTGAGCATGTCGTGGCGGCGCGATTTCGCGCGCAGCTACCTCGAACGCGACATTCCGATGTTCGCTCCGCGGCTGCCGTCCCAGACGATCGGGCGAATGTGGACGATGCTCGCCCACGATCAAGGCGCGATCCTGAACCTGTCGCGTCTCGCATCGAGTCTCGGCGTCTCGGCGGGAGCAGTCAGCCGGTACGTCGATCTTTTGGTCGATCTTTTGCTCGTTCGCCGCTTGCCTCCCTGGAGCGGGAACGTCAAGAAACGGCTCGTGCGCTCGCCCAAGCTCTATATTCGCGACAGCGGTATCGTGCATGCGCTCCTCGAGATCGAGACGATGAACGCGTTGGCCGGCAATCCCGTGTTCGGGCCGAGTTACGAAGGTTTCGTGATCGAGAATCTGCTGGCCGCCGACCAGGGGCGCCACGCCGCCTCGTTCTTCCGCACAGAGGACGGCGCGGAGATCGATCTCGTCTTGGAGGCCGGCGGCGCCGTCGATATCGTGGTCGAGATCAAGCGCTCGAGCGCACCGAGCATGTCGCGTGGGTTCCATGCCGGGCGAGAAATTTTGCGACCGAAAGCGAGCTTCATCGTGTACCCGGGTCTCGACGAATGGCCGATCGCGGCCGGCGTTCGGGCTACTTCATTGGAACGTCTCATGCAGCGCCTCGACGCGTGGGAGCCGCGGGACGCGGTTTCGTAGCTGTACCTACGACCGGACCGCTCTCCGCCCGGATCGCGCAGTGCAGACTCTGGCGGGGCCCGCACTACGCCGGGGCCGCCGCGGTGACGTAGGTGAGCCAGTCGCCGTGGCGCGGGTCATCGCCGAGCACCGCGCGCTGGTACGCGCGGCGCAGCGCGGTCGTGATCGGATGCTCGCTCGGATAGCGCCGTTCATCGATGCCGACGATCGGGGTGACCTCGACCGCCGTACCGGTGAAGAACACTTCGTCGGCCTCCTCGAGTTCTTCGAGTTCGATCGGCGCGATCTCGACCGGAATCCCGAGATCGCGAGCGAGCGCCAGCACCGAGTCGCGCGTGATCCCGAGCAGGATGTCGGCCGAGCGGTCGTTGGTGCGCAGGGTTCCGTCCTTGACGTAGAACACGTTCTCGCCGGTCCCTTCGGCGACTTCGCTGCGGTCGTTCAGCAAGATCGCTTCGTCGAAGCCGCGGCCGACCGCATCCTGCATCGCGAGCACCGAGTTCGCGTAGTGTCCGCACCCCTTGGCGGTCGCCGGTAGCGCGCGCGAAGAGAATTTGCGCCAGGGCGAGATCGTCGTGCGAATCCCCTCGGCCTGATCCTCGCGAAAGTAGTTGCCGAGCGCGCGCAGCGCGATCAGCAGGTGGGTCGGGCAGACGAAGCGCGGCGCGAGCCCGATCGTCTTCTCGCCGAAGAACGCGAGCGGCCGGATGTAGGCGGCCCCCATGCGGTTGCGTTCCATCGTCGCGACGGTCGCGGCGCAGAGCGCCGCGGCGTCCAGGCCGAGTGCGAGCCCGTAGACGTCCGCCGAGTGAACGAAACGTTCCATGTGCTCGCGCAGGCGAAAGATCGCGGGGCCCCGCGGTGTCGCGTACGCGCGGATCCCTTCGAAGACGCCGGTCCCGTAGTGGAGCGCGTGGGCAAGCGGATCGACGCTGACCTCGGCGCGTGGGCGCAACGCACCGTCGTACCAGAGGTACGGCGCGATCTCCATCTTTTCGAGCTTCGTCGTCGCCATGCGCCTCTGCGCGAGTGCGGCAGCGCCTACGCGACGACCTGCGAGCAGCCCGAGCGGTAGCGGCCGAAGACGAGCGCCGTTCCGCGCCCGGGGCGGCTGCGCAGCGTGAAGATGTCGCTGCAGCGCCGGATGATCGGCAGCCCGCGTCCGCGCTCGGCGTCGTCCGCGGGCAGCTTCGCGCGGGCGGCGAGTCCGTCGGGGAAGCCGACCCCATCGTCGCGTACGAGCGCCACGATCCGCGCCTCGTTGATCCGCACTTCGATCGCGATCTCGCCGCTCGTCCGGGCGTGTTCGATGGCGTTGGCGACGGCTTCGCCAAGCGCGGTCAGGAAGTGATCGAGATCGGCCGGCGCCAGGCCGTGCGCGCGGGCGAACGCGCCAACGCTCCGGCGCGCCGCGCACGCGCGTGCCGGTTCCGGGGGGATTCGAAGGCCGAGCACCGCATCGCCGCTATCCATTGCGCCCAACCGATTCTTCCCGCGGCGAACTTCCGCCAAACGTCGAGCCGACGTGCGAACGCGCGGCATCCGCTTGCTTCGTCTACGTGCTCGAATGTCGCGACGGCTCGCTCTATACCGGCTGGACCACGGACCTCGCGCGGCGGATCGCGCTCCACCTCCGCGGGGCGGGCTCGCGCTTCGTGCGCAGCCGCCTTCCGCTGCGCCTGCGCGCCTTTTGGACCGTCGCCGACCGCTCGGAAGCGCTGCGCAGCGAAGCGCGCTTTTGCCGCCTGGGCCGGGCGCGAAAGCTCGCGGCACTCGCGAGCGGAGAAGTCTTCGGCCGGCCCGTACGCAACGGGCCGCACGACGCCGGCGCGGACCGCGCGGAGCTGGGCGACGAACCGCCTGCCGGGCACGGGGGGCACGCCGCCCCGTTCTCAAACACAACGCGGATGCCGACCCACCTTGCACCCAGCGCCGCCGAACTCGAAACGCTTGCGGCCGAGGCCGCCTCGCTCCAGGCTCGGATCGCGACCTCGCGCGGCGAGATCGTCTTCCGCTTTCATCCGGAGGTGGCGCCGCGCCACTGCGCCTCCTTCATCAAGCTCGCGCGGGCGGGCTTTTACGACGGGCTCAGCTTTCACCGGGTCGAGCCTGGCTTCGTGATCCAAGGCGGTTGCCCCGAGGGCAACGGCCGCGGCGGTCCGGGCTACCGGATCCCCGCCGAGTTCAGCGACCTTCCGCACCGAGCGGGGACCGTCGCGATGGCGCGCGCGGCGGACCCGGATTCGGCCGGCTCGCAGTTCTACATCTGCCTCGACGACGCGCGCTTCCTCGACCGCCAATACACGGTCTTCGGCGACCTCGTCTCGGGGATGGAGGCGGTCGGCGCCATTCGGGTCGGCGACCGCATGGAGACCGTCACGATCGAGCCCGCCACCGTATAGGTCGCGCCCGGCCGGCTGCTCCGGCCGCTCGCTTGTTCGGAACGGGAACGGGCGGGCCGATGGATAATCGGGCTCGGGTCCCTCCGCGCTCCAGAGGCGCGGCGGTCGTCTGCGCAGCCTGCGCAAAGGAGAGCTCGTGTCCCGTTCGACGAGAGCGCTATTCGTTGCGGCCGCGGCCGCTGCGTTGTTGGCGTGGCACCCCGACCCGGGCATTGCAAAGGCCGCCGCACCGCCCGCCGCAACCGCGGCACCCGCTGGTGCGCCGGCCGCGTACGACGATTTCATCAAGGGTGCGACGGTCGAACCGGGCCTGATTCCGATCGTCCTCAAAGGCGGCGAGGTCTACCTTGCGCTCGCCAAAGACCAACTCGACGCCGATTTCATCGCCACGATGGTGCCGACGACGGGGATCGGCGGCGTCCTCGGCTTCCTGCCCGGCGAGCCCTACGTCGCCCCGGCGCGCATCCTGCACTTCGCGCGTGCCGGCAACAAGGTGGTGCTGCGCTGGCCCAATCGCTATGCGAGGGTGATGCCGGGGTCGCCGCAGGCGCAAGGCACGAACGCGTCGCTGCCGAGCTCGATCATCGCGGTCGAGCCGATCGTCGCGGAAGACGCGACCAACGGTACGGTCGTGATCTCGGCCAAGCCGTTTCTCGGCGACGTCGCGGACGCCGATGATTCGATCAACGCAGCGATCAAGAACCCCGAGCAGAAGTACCACCTCGATCCAACTCGTTCGTTCTTCCGCGCCACCAAAGCGTTCGTGCGCAACGACGTGCTGCACGTCACGCAGACCTGGGTGACCCCCGACGCCGAGGTCGTCGACAACGCGCCCGACCCGCGCAGCATCGAAGTCGGAATCACGTATAATATCATCGCCGCCCCGAACGACGGCTACCTGCCGCGGCGCTACGATCCGCGGGTCGGCTACTTCGCCCAACCGCTGCTGAATTTCGAGAGCGACCGCACCTATCCGCGCAACATCTACGACATCATCCGCTGGAACTTCGGTCCGAGCGATCCGGCCCATCCGGCGGCTACCAAGAACCCGCTCGTCTTCTATCTGAGCAACGACATCCCGGTCGCCTACCGCGATACGGTTGGGCAAGCGCTGCTGACCTGGAACGCGGCTTTCGAAAAAATCGGGATCCTCGACGCGGTGCAAGTCCAGCAGCAGCCCGACGATCCGGCCTGGGACCCCGAAGACATCGATCACAACGTGGTCCGCTGGGTCGACACCAGCTCCCCGGAATACGGCGCCGAGGCGCTGATCATGAACGATCCGCGGACGGGCGAGGAACTCAACGTCGGGATCAACGTCGATTCCGTGATCGCAAGCGACAGCCCGCTCATCTGGAAGTACCTGATCGCCCCAGCGCGCGGGCTCCCCGATACGGTCGCCGCCGAAGACCAGTTCCGCCAGCAGCTCATTCGCGCGGTCGTGCTCCACGAATCGGGGCACGATTTCGGGTTCCAACACAACTTCATCGGCTCGATGGCGTATACCGCGAAAGATCTCCAGAGCGCGAGCTTCACGCAGCGCAACGGGATCGTCTCGTCGGTGATGGAGTACGAGCCGTTCGCCAACCTCTGGCCCAAGGGGACGCCGCAAGGTGACTACGAGCAACTCGTGCTCGGTCCCTACGATTACTACGCGATCGCCTACGGCTACGAGCCGGTCGCCGGCGCGACCACGCCCGAGGCGGAACTGCCGACGCTGCGCGCGCGCGCTTCGCGTTGGAACGATCCACGCTACCGCTTCGCCTCCGACGAGGACGCCGATTTCGAGGACGGCCACGCGATCGATCCGCGCGTCCAGCAGTTCGACCTCACGAATCACCCGCTCGCTTGGGCGCAGGTGCAGCTCGGGATGCTGCACGGGATCATGGATCGGGTGGCGCAGAACTTTCCGCAGCCCGGCCACACCTACGCTCAGGCGCGCCAAGCCTTCCTCGTGCCGCTGCGCCAGTACCTCGGCGACGCGACGATGGCCGCGCACACGATCGGCGGCGAATACCTCTCGCGCGCACTCCCCGGAGAGCCCGGTCCGACGGTTCCGCTGACCCCCGTCTCACGCGCGCAAGAATACCGCGCCTTCGGCCTGCTCGATCGCAACCTGTTCGCCGATGCCGCCTGGCGCTTTCCGCCCTCGGTGCTGACGCGCCTGACCTACGACGAGGTATCGCCCTTCCCGTTCGGGCCGAGGTGGGCGTACAATCCGCCGCCGCGCCACGACGTGCCGGTCGTCGAGATGGCGGCCGAGGCGCAAGACGCCGCGCTCGACGAGATGTACGCACCCCTGACGCTACAGCGGATCGACGAGCTGCAAACGAAGTATCCGGACAACGCGACGATGTCGCTGACCGATCTCTTCTCGTGGTCGCTCGAGGGCATCTACGGCGACCTGCACAACGGCTCGATCGCCTCGATCGGGGTCGTGCGCCGCAACCTCCAGGTGCGTTACCTCAAGCGCCTGGCGACGATGTGGACCAAGCCGACGCCCGGAGCGCCGAGCGATGCGCAGGCGCTCGCCCGCTACGCGCTCGAGCAGATCGCGCAGTCGGCCGCGGCCGCCGAACGCCGCCCGCACCTGAGCGAACTCGTGCGTGCCCACCTGGCCGCCCTCCGGGCGCTCGCCAAGAACGCGCTTACGCCCTCGCCGCTGAATGACTTGGACGGAATGCCGCCTGGCGGCGGCGGGATGTAAGGTTAGCCGAGCACGTCGTAGACGGCGCGGGCGACCCGCCGGATCGCTTCGTCGGCGGCCGAGATGTCGGCGTCGTGCATGGTGAGGGCCGCGATCACGTAGGGGTCGTTGCCGAAGGGGTCGACGATCGCGATATCGTTGCGGACGCCGTCGATCTCGCCGGTTTTATTCGCGATCGGGATGCCGGGCGGCATCCCGGCCGGAATCTTGTCGCGGTACTTCTGCTGGAGCATGATCTCGACCATGGTTCGGCACGTCAGCGGCTCCGCGATCGTGCGGACCGATTCGTGGGCGCCGACCGCGATCAGATACAGGAGCTGCGCGAGGTCGCGCGGGGTCGAACGGTTGTCGCTGTGGTTGGCGATCGCGCGAATATCCATGAAGTAGCGCTCGAGCTGCGTATCGCGCATCCCGGCCAACCGTGCCGTCTCGGCGACGGCATGGAATCCGACCAGATCGATGATCGCGTTGGCCGCCGAGTTGTCGCTCTGCTCGATCATCGCGCGCGCGAGCTGCTCGACCGTGAAGTGCTGACCGGGCTGGGCATCGGCGAGCACGTCGGAGCCGGCGACCAGTTCCTTCTCGCGTAGCGCGATCTCGCGATGCCACAGGCTCGGTTTGCGCTCGACGCGCCGCATCAGGGTGACGAGGATCAGCACCTTGATGACCGAGGCGGTCGGAAAACTCAGAGTCGCGTTGTAGGCGACGAGCGGCGGACCCGGTACGAGCCGCCGCACGCAGAGGCCGAGCGTCCCGCTCGAGGCGGCGGCTTCGGCTGCAACCCGGGCCGCCAGCCGCGAACGAAGCGGCGCACGCGCGGGCACGCGATGCGCGAGCGCGACGCCGGCGGTTCCCAGGAGAAAGCGCGCGCGTTCCATCGCGAGCCTGCGATACGGACGAGGAGTCGCCGAATCCTCGCTCGCACACGGTGCGGGTGATCTTCGTTGCGGCATGCGCGAACTGCAGTGCGCCGGTGCGCAGCCCTGCGC
>JBOHTX010000024.1:0-15288 GCA_050733855.1 Vulcanimicrobiaceae bacterium | reverse complement strand
GCGCCGCACGGCGCGAGGCTGGGAGGTCGTCATCGACGGCGGGCGGACGCCGACCGGACGCGACGCCGTCGCCTGGGCCGCGGAGGCCGCCGGCCGCGGCGCGGGCGAACTGCTGGTCACGAGCATCGATCGGGACGGGACGCAACTCGGCTTCGACCTCGAGTTGGTGCGCGCGATCCGCGGCGCGACCGCACTCCCCCTGATCGCATCGGGTGGCGCGGGTAGCGCGGACGACTTTGCGGCCGTCTTCGAAGCCGGCGCGGACGCCGCACTCGCGGCCTCGCTCTTTCACTACGGGACGCTCGATCTGGGCGCGCTGAAGTCGAAACTCGCGGCGCGCGGAATCCCGATCCGCCCTCTCGTAGAGTCCTCGCATGCCGATCTCTGAACCGCTCTGGGGAGCGGACGGGCTGGTGCCCGTGGTCGTCCAGGATGCGCAGAGCGGCGAGGTGCTCACGCTTGCGTACGCCGACCGCGAGGCGCTCGCGCGCACCCGCGCCGAGGGCCGCAGCTGGTTCTACAGTCGCTCGCGCAAGCGGCTGTGGCGCAAGGGCGAGACCTCCGGCAACGAGCAGGAGGTCGTCGAAATCGCGCTCGACTGCGACGGCGACGCGCTTCGTTACCGCGTCGTTCCGCACGGTCCCGCCTGCCATACCGGCGCGCGCAGTTGCTTCGCGCCGCTGCAGGCGGAGGCTTCGCCGACGACCAGCCTGGGCGCAGCGATCCGGCAGCTCCGCACGATCATCGCGGCGCGCGCGGCCGCGCTGCCCGAGGGAAGCTATACGGCGAGCCTCCTACGCGGCGGCATCGACCGGATCGGCAAGAAGATCGGCGAGGAAGCCACGGAGGTCGTGATCGCGGCCAAGAACGGTGAACCGCAGGCCTTGGCCGGGGAGGCCGCCGACCTCGTCTACCATCTGCTGGTCCTGCTGCAAGCGTGCGGGCTCGACCCGGACGAGGTCGGCAAGGAGCTTGCGCGACGGCAAGCGTGAGCGCCGCGGCTCCGGGGAGCGCGCTCCTCGAATTGGCCGGCGTCGGACCGACGCTGGCGCGGCGCTTCGAGGCGCTCGGGATCCGCACGCTGGGCGAGCTTGCGCGCACCTATCCGCGCGACTACAAGGATTGGCGGACGCCGCTCTCCGCGGCCGAGGTCGTGCGGCGGACGCTCGCGCTCGAGCGCTCGGCAGGCCCCGATTCAGGGGCACGCCGCCCCGTTGTTCTCGAGGCGATCGTCGTCGGCACGATCCGCACGCTCGCGAAACCGCACGCGCGCATCCCGCTCGTGCAGGCCGAGATCGAGGACGACAGCGGGCGGCTGGCCCTGGTCTGGTTCGGACGCCGCGGCCTGGGCGAGCGGCTTGCGGTCGGGATGCGCGTGTTCGCGCATGGACGTGCCGCGTTGCACCGGCGCGGGGGTGCGCTGCGCGTCGAACTCAACGTGCTCGCCCATCGCATCCTGGCCGAGGGCGAGCCGTACCGCGGCGCGATCGCGCCAGTCTATCCGGCGAGCAAAGAGCTGCCCTCCCGCACGATCGCGACGACCATCGCACGCAATCGCGAACGCCTGGCCGCGACGCTCGACGAAGTCTTGCCGTCGGCGCTCTTGCGGGCGCGCCGGTATCCGCCGCTGCGCGAAGCGTGGCGCACGCTGCACGCGCCCGCAACCCCGGAAGCCGCGCTCGCCGCGCGCGAGCGTTTGCTCTACGACGACTTCTTCGCGGCGGCCCTGGCGGGCGCGCTGCGCAAAGCGGAACGCGAGCGGCTCGGCGGAGCCGCGATCCTGCAGGCGCCCGGCGACCTGCTGGCGCGCTTCGAAGCGTCGCTGCCGTTTGGGCTGACCGCTGCCCAGCGCCGCACGATCGGCGAGATCTGGGCCGAGATGGGACGCAGCGCGCCGATGAACCGGCTGCTGCACGGCGACGTTGGCAGCGGGAAGACGCTGGTCGCGGCGGCCGCCGTGCTGCTCGCGGCGCAAGCCGGCGCGCAGAGCGCGCTGATGGCACCGACCGAGATTCTGGCGGCGCAGCACGCGCGCAAACTCGCGCCGCTGCTGCTGCCGTTCGGCGTGCGGGTCGACGCCTTCTTCGGCAGCATCGGCGGCGAAGCGCGGCGCTCCGCCCGCGCGCGCCTGGAGAGCGGCGAGTGCGAGCTTGCGATCGGAACCCACGCCCTGCTCGTCGAGGGCGTCAGTTTCGCGAATCTGGGCCTCGCAATCATCGACGAGCAGCACCGCTTCGGCGTCGCCCAGCGGGCGCAGCTGCGCGCCAAGAGCCGCGCGCCGCATACGCTGCACATGAGCGCGACCCCGATTCCGCGGACGCTCGCGCAGATCAAGTACGCCGATCTCGACCTTTCCGTGCTCGACGAGTTGCCGCCGGGGCGCACGCCGGTCGAGACCTTCGTCCTGCGCGCGAGCCGCAAGCCGCTCGCCTACGAGTTCGTGCGCAAGAACGTGCAACAGGGGCGCCAGGCCTACGTCGTCGTGCCGGCGATCGACGAATCGGAACTCGCGCTCACGAGCGCTCTGGGAGAACTCGAGTACCTGCGCAACGAGGTGTTCGCCGACTTGCGGGTCGAGTTGCTGCACGGCCGGCGCTCGACCCGCGAGAAGGACGAGGCGATGGCGCGCTTCGCGCGCGGGGAAGCGCACGTCTTGCTGGCGACGACGGTCGTCGAGGTCGGGGTCGACGTACCGAATGCCTCGGTCATGGTCGTGCTCGATGCGCATCGCTACGGGCTGGCGCAGATGCACCAATTGCGCGGACGCGTCGGCCGCGGGCTCGCACGCTCGTACTGTATCCTGGTCGCCCCCGACGAACGCGCCGATCTCGAGCGCCTCGAGATTCTGGCGCGCTCGAACGACGGCTTCGAGATCGCCGAGGCCGACCTGCGGCTGCGCGGCTTCGGCGAGGTCGCGGGGACCGCGCAGGCCGGCGAGCTTGCGATCCTCGGCGATGCGGTGCGCGACTACGAGCTCTACGCCCTCGCGCGCGCCGACGCGCAGGCGCTGGTTGCGGCCGATCCGTTGCTCGAACGCCCCGAACATGTGGGCCTGCGGGCGCGGCTTGCGGGCGAGCCGGAGCGCCGCGGGCTCCTGGCAAGTTCGTAGCGAAGTCGGCGGTGGTGGAAGGGTATGCGCTCGGCTTCGATTTCGATCACACGCTCGGGGTCGACAACCTGCTCGAGCGGACGGTCGCCCTCGAGTTGCTGGCGGAGTACGCTCGGGAACGTGGAGCCGCGTACGATTCCGCGGACGCTGGGCGCGCCGTCGACGCGGCGCTCGAGCGGACGCGAACCGGCGGCGTCCCGATCGAGGCGGCGCTGGCGGGCTTCTTCGACCTGTTCGTTCCCGCAAGCGTCGGCGAGACCGGCTTCGATGCGGCCTCCGATTTTCGCGAACGGGCGCTCGCGCGTGCACCCGATTTCGTGCGCCCGTTGCCCGGGCTCGCGACGCTGTTCGCTTGGCTCGACCGCGTACGGATCCCGCGCGCGCTTTTGACCAACGGCTGGAGCCCGCTGCAAGAGGAGAAGGCGCGCCTGATCGCGTTCGCCGGGCCGGTGCTCGTGAGCGAACGGATCGGCGCGCGCAAGCCCGCTCGCGAGGCCTTTGCGCATTTGGTCGAGCTGCTGCGCATGCCGCCGGAGCGCATCTACTACGTCGGTGACGATCCGCTCCTCGATTGCGCCGGCGCGCGCGAGGCGGGCTTGCGCGCGGTCTGGTTCGATCGCGGCGAACGCCCCTTTCCGCCCGATCTTCCGTCGCCGGATCTGATCGTGCGTGCGCTCGAAGAACTTCCCGACGCACTCCAAGGGCACGCGACCCAGGCGGCGAACCGCGCCGGATGACCTCGATGCGGGTGACGGGCGGCGCCCTTCGCTCGCGGGTGATCCCCTCGCCGCGGACCTCCGCGGTCCGGCCGACGCCGGGCCGCGTGAAAGAAGCGCTCTTCTCGATTCTCGGCGAGCGGATTGCGGGCGCGCGCGTGCTCGATCTCTACGCCGGGACCGGAGCGATCGGCTTCGAAGCGCTCTCGCGCGGCGCCGCGCGCGCGGCCTTCGTCGAGCTACACGCCCCGACGCTGCAACGGGTCCGCGAAACCGCGGCGGCGCTCGAAGTTGCGGATCGCTGCGAATGGTTCTTGGCCCCGGCGGAGAAGGCCGCCCATCTCGTGCGCGGACGCTTCGATCTGGTCTATGCGGACCCGCCGTACGCCTTGCCGCCGCCGCACCTGGGCTTCGCAACGCTGCGCGCGCGGGCCGCGGTCGACGCGGACTCGATGCTCGTGTACGAGCGCCGCTACGACGCGCCGCCCTTCGCAGCGCCGGGCTTCGTCACGCAACGCAACGCGCGCTACGGTGAGGTCGTCTTGCAGTTTCTCGGGCTCGATGCATAACAACACGGCCGGGCCGCGCGGCCACGCGGTCTACCCGGGGTCCTTCGATCCTCCGACCAGCGGCCACCTCGACGTCGTCGCGCGCGCAGCGGCGATCTTCGCCCGGGTCACCGTCGCGATCGTGGTAAACCCGCAGAAGCGCAGCCCGTTTTTCTCGTTCGCGGAGCGCGAAGAGATGCTGCGGCGCTCGGTCGGAGAGATCCCGAACGTGCAGGTCGCGCACTTCCGCGGCCTGCTGGCCGACTTCGTGTCCTCGATCGAAGCGGACGTCATCGTCAAGGGCCTGCGGGTCATCTCCGATTTCGAGAGCGAGATGGCCTTTGCGCACATGAACCGCTCGCTCTCGGGCGTCGACACGATCTTCTTGATGGCCGACGCCGGCTATTCGTTCGTCAGCTCGAGCCTCATCAAGGAAGTATTTCTGCAAGGCGGCGACGTCTCGAAGTACGTCCCCCAGACCGTCCTCGACTACATGCTCCAGAAGCGCCTCGCTCACGGGAGAAAGTGAAGATGTCCATCTATCGCGTCATCGACAAGCTCGAAACCTACGTCCGCGAAGGAACCTGGCTGCCGCTTGGGTACCGGATCTTGAGCGAGCAGCGGATGCTCGAGTTCGTCGAGAAGATGCGCTCGACGCTCCCCGAGGAGGTCGGTCGCGCCAAGGTGATCGCGACCAACAAGGACCGCATGATCCGCGATGCGCAGGAGCGCGCGCAAGCGATCGTCAGCGAAGCGGTGACCCAGAAGAACGAGCTGGTCGAAGGCGCCGACGTCGTGCGCCAGGCGCGCGCGACGGCCGAGATCGTCCTGCGCGAAGCCGAAGAGAAGGCGCGCCGGGTCCGCGAGGGCGCCGACACGTATGCGAACAGCCTGCTCGCTGACCTGGAGGTCCGCTTGGGCACGGCCCTCGGTTCGGTGAAGAAGGGCCAGGAAGCGCTGGCCGGTCGCGCGGCCGCGAAGGACGGCGCGCGTTCGCTCGCCGACGATGCCGCCGACGCCAAGCGTGCGGCGTTCGATGTCGAAGCGGCGCAAGCGCATGTCAGCGAGCACGCCGGACCTCTCGAAATCGCCACCTAAGCGCGCCCCGCGCGGGCCGCTTGCGCTCGCGTTGCTGCTGAGTTGCTTGGCGCTCGCGCTCGTGCCGACGCCCTACGCGCTGCTCGCGCCGGGCGACGCGGTCGATCTTTCGCAGCACGTCACGGTTGCGGACCGCCGTCCGCCGCCGATCCGGCTCTACCTCACCGATGTCGAGGTGCTGCGAGCCAGCACCCTGCTCTTGCTCGGCGGCCTGATCCCGGGCGTGCGGGTCGTGCCGAATCGCGAGGTCGCCCCGCCCGGCATCTCGACGCACGCGTACGACGTGATGCTGGCAGGCGACATGCAGGCGAGCCAGCAGGTCGGCGCAATCGTCGCCGAGCGTGCCGCCGGCTACCGGGTCGCCGACCCCCCGCTGCGCTCCGTCGTTCTTTCCGTGCTTTCCGGTTCGCCGTCCGAGGGCGTGCTGCAAGCCGGCGATGCGATCGTTGCGGTCGACGGGGCCCCGGTTACGGGAGCGGCCTCGATCGATGCGATCCTGCGGCACGCGCCCCGGCCGGCAGGGGCCCGTCTTGAAATCGTGCGCGGCGGACGGCGTCGTACGGTTGCGATCACGCCCGAGCGAACGGATGGGCGCGTGCGGCTCGGGGTGCTCGTGGTTTCGACGATCGGGCGTGCGGATTTGCCCGTTCCGGTGCGGGTCCGGCTGACGAACGTGATCGGGCCGAGCGGCGGGTTGATGTTCGCGCTCACCGTCTACGCGACGCTTGCGCAGGACCGACCGCCCTGGCCGAGTGCGGTCGCCGGGACGGGCACGATCGCGCTCGACGGGCGCGTCGGCGCGATCGGCGGAGCGCCTGAAAAACTGCTGGCCGCCGAACGCGCCGGCGCCAAAATCTTCCTGGTTCCCGAAGCCAACTACCGTTCGGTCGCGGGAACGGGCACGATCCCGATCGTGCCGGTCGCGACCTTCGCCCAGGCGCTCGGCGCGCTACGCCGGGCCGCAGGCTCCTAGATGGGCGGTGCCTGCACGTTGTGCGCGAAGGCTTCGAGGCGCTCGCGATCGAGCGCGCGCACGCGCCCGCGCTCGAGTTCCACGGCGCCCGCGTTCTTCAGCCGCAGGAGCGCGCGCGCCGCCATGTCGCGCACCGTTCCGGCAGCGGCCGCGATCTGCGCTTGCGAGAGGCTCTCGATCCCCGCGAGCCCGCGCGCCATCCCGGTCGTCGCGGGTGCATACGAGAGCAAGAATTTGGCGACTCGCTGTAAGACGTGCGCGAAGGCCAGGTCGGCAATCGTATCGATCGAACGGCGTCGCGCTTGCGAAGCGTCGATCAGGAAACCGACGGCCAGTTCCGCATCGTTCCGGCAGGCGTGCAAGATCGCATCGCGCGGCAAGAGGACCAAACTGCAATCGATCAGGGCTTCGGCGCGCGTGGTCGCGCCGCCGCCGTCGAAGACGCCGGTTTCGTTGAGCGGATCGAGCGGCAGCCGTTCGCCGAGCGCCTGCGTCTTGCCGTCGGGCGAGAGCAGCGTATAGACGACTTTGCCGGTGCGCACGAAGGCCAGATACGGCCAGCCTTCGCCTTCGTCGTAAATCGCTTCGCCTTGCCGGTAGGCCCGCTCGCTGGCGGTCTCGGCTAAGTCGCGAACGGTCTGCGCGCGCGCATTGAGGAACGGTGCGCAGTGGGAGAGAAAGGTCGCGGTATCGGCGTACTCGTCGATCCGTTCGAGGCGCACGGTCCAGCGCCCCGAGCCGAGATTGCGCGCCTCCCATGAAAAGCGCCCCGGCCGGTGCTGGTGAAGCTCGTTGCGGAGCGCCCGCGGATCGCTCTCCTCGGGCAGTTCGAGGATTCCGCCGAGCTGCAGCCTATCGAAAGCATCGAGAATGATCGTATTGCGATCCCTGCTCGGCAGCGTCCGGCTATCGAGCACGATCGCGGCGACTCGCGTCGTCGGCATAACCGGTTGGTTTAAACAACGGGGCGGCGTGCCCCCCGTTCGCCCCCGGGCCGCCACTCGGCGGCCCACTTTAGGAGCCGGTGAACTTGGGGGCGCCCCGCTTTTCGAGAAAGGCCGCGGTCCCTTCGGCGAAGTCGCGGGTTCCGGCCAGCGAGCCGAAGGCGAGGGCTTCGAGTTCGAGGGCGGCTTCGAGTCCCAGGCCTTCGCCTCGGCAGATCGTGCGCTTGAGGGCGGCGAGGGCGAGCGGCGCCTTGCCGGCGATCGCGGTCGCGATGCGGCGGGCTTCGACTAGTAGCTGGTCGGGCGGCACAACCCGTTCGACCAGTCCGATCCGCAGGGCCTCGGCGGCGTCGATCGTCTCGCCGGTCGCACACAGGTAGAATGCCTGGCCGCGGCCGAGCAGCCGCAACGTCCGCTGCGTGCCGCCGTAGCCGGGGATCAACCCGAGGTTGACTTCGGGTTGGCCGAATTTCGCGCGTTCGCTCGCGATCCGGATATCGCATGCCAGCGCCAGCTCGCAACCGCCGCCGAGCGCGAAGCCGTTGACGGCCGCGATCGTGATCGCACGCATCTCTTCGAGCGCGCGGGTCAACGCTTGACCGTTGCGCGCCAGGGCGGCGCCTGCGACGGCGTTCTCGAGCGCGTGCAGTTCGGAGATATCGGCTCCGGCAACGAAGGCGCGTTCACCGCTGCCGGTCAGGATCACAGCGCGAATCACCGGATCGCCGTCGAGTTCGGCGACCAGTGCGCGCAACTCGTCGATGGTCCGGGCATTCAGAGCGTTAAGAACCGCGGGGCGTTCGATCCATGCGAGGGCGACCGGACCCTCGCGCTCGACGCGAATCATCTCGTAACTCATGGCGTGGACGTTCTGGTGCGGCCGGCTCGCCCCTCGCCGCGGCCGCATCTTGTGCTATACTATCGAGCAAAGCGAATCGCTTCGGGAGGAGGTGGCATAGCTGCGATGCGGACCGCATATCACGAGGCGCTCGAGGCAGCTCGGCTCGATGTCGTGCGGCTTGGGGCACTCGCAGCCGACGCGGTGCAAGCGTCGGTCGCGTCGCTCGAGCGGCGCGATACCACGGTGGCGGCTCGCGTCATCGGCGGCGACGACGATATCGACCAACTGCGGCGGCGGGTCGAGCAGTCGTGCATCGAGCTGATCTGGAAGCAGCAGCCGGTCGCGGGCGAACTGCGCGCGGTGGCCGCGATGCTCGAGATCGTGATCGACCTCGAGCGCATCGGCGATTACGCGGTCGAGATCGCCAAACATTCGATCCGGCTGGCGGATGTTCCGATCCGGCCGGCGCGGGTCGAAATCGGCCGGATCGCGGCGATCGCGCTCGACATGGTGCGCGACGTGATGCGCGCCTACACCGAGGGTGACGCGACGCTCGCCGAAGCGGTGATCGCGCGAGACGACGAGGTCGACCGGCTCTACTACCGGGGGATCGATGCGCTGCAGGAAGAGATGCAGGCCGATTCGGGGGTCGTCCGCTCGGGGACGACGATGCTCTTCGTGATCGCGAATCTCGAGCGGGTCGGCGACCGCGCGCAGAATATCGCCTGGCACACGAAGGAGATGCTCGGCGAAACCTGAGAGGCTGGGCGCCATGCAGGAAACGCCGATCGCGCGTGAGGCACTCGCGCTTGGACCCGATGTCGTCTACCTCAACCATGCGGCGGCGGGCGTGCTCCCGCGGCGCACCCGCGATACGCTGATCGGATTGATCGAAGGTCAGACGCGCGCGGGCGTGCTCGGCTTTGCCGGCGTCGAACGCGAGCTGGCCGCCTACCGCGCGCGGGTCGGTGCGTTCATCGGCGTGGGCGGGGACCAGATAGCGTTTCTGCGCAACACCTCCGACGGCGCCAACGTCGTCGCACGCGGGCTTTCGTGGGACGCGGGCGACGAAATCGTGCTCCCCCGCAACGAGTTCGGCGCGAACGCTCTGCCGTGGCTCGCCCTGCGCGAACTGGGCGTCGTCATTCGCTGGATCGATGCCCCGCGCGAGCGGATGACGCCCGAGGTGCTGGCGCGCGCGCTCGGTCCGCGCACGCGCCTGGTCGCGCTTTCGTGGGTGAGCTTCGCCGACGGTTACCGGCACGATCTGGCGCCGCTCGCGGAACTCGCGCATCGTGCGGGCGCCTGGTTCTGTGTCGACGCGATCCAGGGGCTCGGCGCCTTTCCGCTCGATGCCGCGGCGCTCGGGATCGACGCGCTCTATGCCGGCGGCGCCAAGTGGCTGCTGGGAGTACCGGGTGTGTCGCTCTTATACGTTGCGCCCGCGTTGCAGGAGCGGCTGGCGGTCCGCTGGCGCGGCTGGCGCGACGTCGCCGACATCTGGGATTTTCTCGCCTACGAGCAGCCGCTCGCGCCCAGCGCCGCGCGCTTCGAAGGCGGGACACCGAATTTCCTCGGGATCGCGGCGCTCGATTCCTCGCTCGGCGTGCTCGCGGAGGCCGGGCTCGAGCGGATCGCAACCCACGTGCTCTCGTTGACCGACGACTTGGTCGCGGGCCTCAACGCGCGCGGCGCACGCGTGCATGGCGAACGCGGCGGCTCGCGCTCTTCGGGGATCGTGACCTTCGAGGTGCCCGGCTGCGACAGCCTCGCGCTCGGCAAGGAACTCGGCCGCCGAGGGATCGTGGTCACCTTCCGGTCGAGCGGTCTGCGCATCTCGCCGCACGGCTACAACCGGCGCGACGAGATCGAGACGTTGCTCGCGGCACTCGACCAATTGCCCGCAGCGGCGCGAATCTGAGGCTTCAGTACCCGTCGTCGCGCAGGGTGCAGGGCGACATGATCGCGTCGGACATCCCGTGGATGAGACGCTTATCGGCCGGCGCGATCGTCGCCAGGATCCCGCCGAGCCGCACGTCCTCGCCCACGACGAAGTAGTACGGGCACAAGCGGACTCGCCCGTCGAGTGTTTCGATCGCGTCGCGCCGCTCGTCGTAGTAGGGAATTCGCACGCGCCGTCCCTTATGAAATCGCTGCAGGATGTGCGGGGTCGTATCGAAAGCGGCCAGTCCCGCCTCGAGCGCGGCTTCCCAATCCGGGCGAGCGAGATCGGCGGCGACTTTGACGCCGCGCGAGCCCCAGGCGAGTTCGGAGAAGCCCGACGGTTTGATCACGTAATCGCGCTCGCTCTTGCCGAGCGGAACGAGCTGCTGCCACTCGCCGAGTGGTTCGCCCGCCGCTTCGAGTCCGGCGATCACGCCCTGCGGCGGGAGCGGCCGCGGATCGAGCACCCAGGTCTGCGGGAAGATCGCGCGCAGATGATCGAAGGCCGGGCCGAGTTCGCCGCGCCAGTAGCCAGCCAAGCGCGGATGGTGCAGCAGTGCGAAGGCCAGTTTTTCTTCGAGGTGCGCTTTCGGAGGCGGCGTCAGCGCAACGCGCTGGTGCCGGGCCGCGTAGAGCATTAGCTCGGATTTGGGGACGTTCGGCAAATCGAATAACTCGAAGTTGCGGTAGAGCACGTCGAGCTTGCGTTCTTCGCCGTCGGGCAAGCGCACGAAGAGCGCGTCTTCGGTGAACACGATCTCTTCGGGGCCGCAGACGTGCACGTCGGCGAGCGCGCGCGCGCGGATCGCGGCGGCGAGCCAGGCAAGTTCGGCCCGGTAATCGCCCGATTCGGCCGAGACGACGACCGCAACGGTCGGGTCGGCACGCCCGGCGACTCCCGCCAGCAGTGCGGCAAAACCGGCCGGCATCCCGTCGACGCCGCCGAGCGTATCGTGCCCGAGTTCGCAGTACGCTTGCGCCATCGCGCCGACGAAGCCCATCCCGCCCGGAATGCTGTCGAGTTCCGAGGCGATGAAGCCACCCTCGGTGAGGATGAGGTCCGGGCGAATGACGCGCGGCACCTCGCTCTTGAAACGGTTCTGCCGGCCCAGTTTGACGACCGAATCCGGCTTGCCGCGGTCGAGGTAGTCGGCGACGAAGGCCGGTGCGCTGCCGCGCACGCTGCGTCCGTAGAGCGACGTCAGCGCGCGATAGAAGCGGTAGAGTTCGGGCCCAAGCGACTCGATTGCGGCGAAGGTCGCGGGTGCGAGCGGAAACGGCTCCGGCGAGAGCCGCCAAGCGACCCGGTTCTGCTCGACGCCAACGCCGCCGAACAGCCCCACCGGCATCCGGTCGTTCAGGAAGCGTGCTTGAGCCCGGGCGTCGAGCGAGGGGTCAAGCGCGGTACAGCCCATCGAAGCCGGGAACCGGCCGAGCCCCGCCCGCGGTTGCGGTTCGCGCGAGGGAATCCGGCTCGCTACGGACCAGAGCACGTGCAAGGACCGATCGCATTCGGGTCCGCGCCGTCGTGGCTAATCGGCGCTCGCAGCCTAGCTATTTAAGCCGAATCGCGCCGGGAACCAGGAGTGCGTGTTCGAGGTGGGCGCCGCTGCGGTCGTAGATCAGCTCGAGGTGCAACGTTCGTGCGATTCCGAGCGGCGCGAGCGGAACGTCGTCGAGCGCGCGCGCGGCTCGTTCGCCGTCCACGAGATCGAGGTGCAACGAGCGGGCGATCGGCGGGGCGGAACCGCTGCTCACGCGTTCGTCGACGGCGACCGGTCCGCTCGTAATCGCCGGCAGCGCACAGAACTGCACGGCAACCGGGCGCGCCTCGATCGTAAACGATTCGGTGCGGCAGCGTTCGCCGCCGGCGGCGGCAGCGGCCGCGAGCAGCGCGGCGACGTTGCTCGCGCCGAAGGCGAAAGCGAGCGCGAGTACCGGCGGTCGCAGCATCACACCTCCCTCTACGTTGCTTCGGCCCCCGGAGTTGCGCTCCGTACAGGAGCGACCGCGCGCCGAAGGTAACCTGGCAGGTCGCCACATGCGAATCGACCTCATCGCGCTCGACCTCGACGGCACTCTGCTCGACCCCCGCGAATCGGTCTCGGAGCGCAACCGCCGCGCGATCCGGCGAGCGCTCGAACTCGGCGTCCGGGTCGTGCTCGTGACCGGGCGCGGGGTCGATCTGCCGATTCGCATCTCGCGCGAACTCGATCTCAACTTGCCGGTCATTTGTGCGCACGGGGCGCTCACCAAGGATTTCGGGGCCGACCGGACGCTCGTGCACATCCCGGTCCCGCTGCAATACGCCAAGCCCATGGTCGAGCTGGCGGAACGGGAGAATCTGGCGCTCGCGCTCTACTCCGACGAGATCTTTTGGCGGCGCGAGGGCTCGCCGATCTTCATGGACGACATGACCGGGCCGGCTTGGCGCGAAGTGCCGAGCCTGATCGCGCTGCTCGGCGAAGCGCCGACCTTCATCCGCTTTCTCGGGGCCGAATCGGTTCGCGCGATGGAACGGAACTTCGGCGACTGGCCGCTCGGCTTTCGCCACGAGAGCTGGGGCGCGTTCGTCGAGTGCGCGGTGCTCAGCCGCGAGGCGAGCAAGAAGAACGCGCTGGCGCGGCTCTGCGCCGACTTTCAGATCTTGCCCGAACGGGTGCTCGCGATCGGCGATTCGCGCAACGACGTGCCGATGCTGCGCTGGGCCGGAGTCGGGGTCGCGATGGGCAACGCCCTCCCCGAAGTCAAAGAAAACGTGCGTTACGTCACGGCCGGGAACGCCGACGACGGGGTGGCGCTCGCGATCGAGCGCTTTCTCCCGGGCGCGCAGCGCAAGCTCGCATGATCCGGGGAGCGCTGCGGGTGCGGTTCGTGCCCTTCGCGCGGCTTCGCGAACTGCTGGCAGCGGATTCGCTCGTGCTCGAGCTTGCGGGGCCGGCCAGCGCCGGCGAGGCCTGGGCGCAGCTCGTCGCGCAGCGGCCGGAACTGGCGCCGCTCGCCGCGTCGACCCGGCTCGTTCGCAACGGCCGCTTTGCCGACCCGAGCGAAGCGCTCGACGACGGCGATGAACTGGGGCTCCTCCCGCCCTACGGAGGCGGCTGATGCCGTGCGCGATCGTCGAACGCGCGCTCGCGCTCGACGAGGTCGTCGACCAAGTGCGCGCCGAGAGCTGCGGCGCGATCGTCGCCTTCTTGGGGGTCGTGCGCGAGTACGACGAGGATGGACGCGCGGTGCGGGGACTCTCGTACGAAGCGCACCGCGAACTTGCGCTTGCGGAGATGGAGACGATCGTCGCCGATGCGCAGGTACGCTTCGGCGACGTGCGGCTCGCGATCGTGCACCGGCTCGGCGAGCTTGCGGTCGGCGAAGCGAGCGTCGCAATCGCCGCCTCGGCGGCGCACCGCGCGACGGCTTTCGATGCCTGCGAGTTTGCGATCGACCAGCTCAAAGTGCGCGTCCCGATTTGGAAGAAGGAGCACTACCGCGACGGCGAGGCCCGCTGGCGCGAGAATCCTGCGTGAAGCTCGACCTCGTCTTCCTGAAAACGGCGGGCGGCGCCACGGTCGCGGCGCTCGATTACGGACCGCGGCGCGCGCGCGGCGTGACGCTCGTGGTCGGGCACGGCTACTCGAGTTCGAAAGCGAACCTCGATCTGCTCTGCGCGTTCCTTGCGAGCCACGGGTTCCGCCTGGTCAGCATCGATTTTCCCGGGCACAAGCTCGGCGCGAGCGGCGGACGCCTGGACTCGGTCGACGATCTCGTGGAAGCGCTCGCAGCCGCGGTGGCGTACGCGCGGCAGGAATCGCCGCTTGCGATCTATGCAATGGGCCACAGCATGGGTGCGACGACCGCGCTGCGGACCGCGGCGGCAGACCCCCGGATCGCGGGAGCGGTCGCGATTGCGAGCGGCTACGGGCGCCCAGGCGCCCTCGCGGCCCTCGGCCGCTTCGGGACGGTCGACCTGCGAGCCGCCTACGTCGACGGGCTCAGCTTGCCGGAGATCGTGGCGGCGAGCGAACCACTGCTCGATGCGGCGCTCGCCGAACTCGCCGGCCGCCCCGTGCTCTACGTGGCGGCCGAACACGATGCGATGGTCTCGCTTGCCGGCGCGCGCGAACTCTTTGCCCGCGCTCCGGAGCCCAAGGAATTCGCGACGGTCGATTCCGATCACACCTACGCCGGTGAACGTGCGCGCGCTGCCGTGCTCGGCTGGCTCGACGCGCGCCATCCGCGCACGTGAACGGCAGCGACGCGCTGCGGCGTTATAGCCGCCATCTGCTGATCCCCGAGATTGGGCTTGCGGGACAGGAGCGGCTCGCCGCGGCGCGCGCGCTCGTGGTGGGCGCGGGCGGGCTCGGCGTCCCGGTGTTGCAGTACCTGGTCGCGGCGGGCGTTGGCCGGATCGGCATCTGCGACGACGACGTCGTCGAACTCTCGAACTTGCAGCGCCAAGTGCTCTACGACTCCGGCGATCTCGGAAAGAAGAAAGCAGCGGTCGCCGCCGAGCACCTGCGCGCGCAGAACCCGCAAGTCGCGCTCGATCCGCTCGCACTGCGCTTCGACGCGGGCAACGCGCGCGAGCTCGTGCGCTTATACGACCTCGTGATCGATGCGACCGATTCGTTCGAGGCCCGCTATCTCATCAACGACGCCGCGCGGCTCGAGGGCAAACCCGACATCTATGCGGCGATCTTTCGCTTCGAGGGTCAGGTGAGCGTCTTCGACCAAGGGGGCCCCTGCTATCGCTGTCTCTTTCCGGCGCCGCCGCCGCCCGGCAGCGTCCCCAGCTGCGCCGAGGGCGGCGTGCTCGGCGTTTTGGCGGGACTCGTCGGCACGCTGCAGGCGAACGAAGCGCTCAAGGTGCTGCTCGGCATCGGTCGCCCGCTGCTCGGGCGCTTGCTCCTGATCGACGCGCTCGCGCCGTCGTTCCGCGAGGTCGCCTTCGCCGGCGACCCGGAGTGCGCGCTGCACGGTGCGCGGCGCACGATCTTCGAGGTCGTCGCCGCGCCGAGCACCGCGAGCGAAGCCGTCTCGCTCGGTGAACTCGAACTCGAAGCGGCGCAGCTCGATGCCTTTCTCGCACGCGAGCCGCGCGCGCGGGTGCTCGACGTG
>JBOHTX010000023.1:0-15307 GCA_050733855.1 Vulcanimicrobiaceae bacterium | reverse complement strand
CTTTCGCACCACGGCGGCGCACGTGGTCGCGCAACCGGCCGCCGCCGGGGGCGCCGATCTTCACGAACGTTGGGAGGTCGAGGGCCCGGTCGCGACGCTGGCCGGCACGATCCTCCACGATTCGTATCCGACGCTCGCGAGCTACCTCGAGAAGTTCTCACGCTACACCGCAATCGAAGCTGCGGCGCTGCGGCCCTCGTTTGGCGCCACGGCGCGGGAACTCGCGCGCGCGCCGCTGCGTGCAGCCTGGTTGTTCTTCGGGCGGGGCGGCTTTCGCGACGGCTTGCGCGGTGCCGCGATCGCGCTTGGGTCCGCACTCTATCCGCTCGTCGCGCAGGTGCGCGCGCTCCTGCGGCGGTGATCGATCTCGCGCTCGACGTGCGGCGCAGTTCGCACATGTCGCTGGGGATGATCGCCTACGTTCGCGAGCTGGCGGTACGCCTGCCGCAGGTCGCGCCCGATCTGCGCCTGGCGACCTTCGGGCGCGGCGATAACTTCGGCTTCGCGGAGCAGCTTGCGATGCCGCTCTGGATCGCGCGCCATCGTCCGCGTTTGGTGCACGTGCCGAGCCCCTACGTGCCCTTGTGGTGCCCGGCGCCGTTCGTCGTGACCGTCCACGACCTGATCGAACTGCGCTTCCCCGAGTACGCCAAGCCGACGGTCGGCCCGTACTTCCGTTGGCTGGTCGCACCCGCGTTGCGCCGCGCCGCCGCGGTGCTCACCGACGATCCCCGGACCGCGGGCGACCTGGTGAGCTTGCTGCGCACGCCGCGCGAACGGATTAGAATCGTGCCGCTCGGGGTCGACGATGCGTTCCTGGATGCGCCGCCGGCCGAGCCGCGCGAGCCGCCCTACCTGCTCTACGTCGGGAACCGCCGTCCGCACAAGGACCTGCCGACGCTGCTGCGTGCCTGGCGCGCGCTTCCCGCGGAACTCGCACTCGATCTCCACCTGAGCGGCGACGCGGCGCCCGCGTTCGCGCCCTACGCACGCGACGATGCGCGAATCGTCTCGCTCGGCGAACTGGGACGCGCCGAACTGATCGAGGCCTATCGCGGCGCAACCCTCTACGTCCACCCCTCGCGCTACGAAGGCTTCGGCTTGCCGTTGCTCGAGGCGTCGGTGCTCGGGGTCCCCGCCATCGCGACGCCGAGCGGCGTCCCGCAGCCGCTGCAAGCTGCGGTCGCGACCTTCCCGCCCGGCGACGACGCGGCGCTTGCGGCGCTGATCGCGCACCTGCTCGAAGATCGCGTAGCGCTGTGCGCGCGGGGCCGCGCGGCGCGCAGCGTCGCGCGCGCCTACTCGTGGGACCGCTGCGCGAGGGCGACGGCCGCGGTCTATCGCGAGCTGCTCGTACGGTGAATGCCGACCTCGCGCTCGACGTGCGCCTCACCGCCGAGATGTCGGCCGGGATTCGCGCCTATCGCGCGGCGCTGATCGAGCAGCTGCCGCGGGCCGCGCCGGAGTTACGGATCGCGCGAGTCGGTCGCGGGCGCCATTTCGGGCTCGACGAGAACCTCCGTCTGCCGCGCGAGATCGCGCGCAGCGGCGCGCCGCTCGTCCACTATCTCTCGGCGCTCGTGCCGCTGCGCCGCAGCGTGCCGTATCTGCTGACGGTCCACGATACGATCCCGCTGCGTTTTCCGCAGCTCGTCTCGGCGCGTTCGCGGCTCTACTACGCGACCGTGGGGCGGGCCGCGATCCGCGCTGCGCGCTTGCTGCTGGTTCACGATCCGCGGACCGGCGACGAACTGGCACGCCTGCTCGGCATCGCGCCCGAGCGCGTGCGCGCGATTCCGCTCGGCTACGACCCGCAGTTGCTCGCTTCGTACGAACGCGAAGCAGCGCCGCGCCCCTACCTGCTCTATGCCGGCAACCATCGACCGCACAAAAACCTCGCGACGCTGTTCGCCGCGTGGGCCGCACTGCCCGAAGAATTGGCGCTCGATTGCTATACGACCGGGCGCGACGACCTCGCCCCCTTTCGTGCCCGCTTCGGGCGGACGCACGGGAGCATCGTCGCGCTCGGCGAGGTCGACCGCGCCCGTCTCGGGCGGCTTTACCGTGGCGCACTCGCCTACGTACAACCCTCGCTGCTCGAAGGCTTCGGGCTGCCGCTACTCGAGGCGGCGGTCGTCGGAACGCCGGTCGTGGCGAGCGCGGAATCGATTCCGGCGATCGCGCGCGGGCGAGTCCTCGCCTTCCCCGCACGCGATGTCGCGGCGCTGGCCGCGCACCTGGGAGCGCTCGTGCGCGACCCGGAGGCGGCACGCCGGCGCGCCGCCGAGGTCGCCGGCGCTTTGCACGCGTATACCTGGGAGCGATTCGCGGCCTCGCTCGCCGCCGTCTACCGCGAGCAACTTTCGGAGATACGTGCGTCTCGATGAATCCCCGGGCCCGCATCCTCGTTGCAACGGTGCTCGCCGCCGCCGTGCTCGCGCTCGGCGGTACGTGCGCGCGCGGGCTCGCGCAGCCGCCGGCGCGTATCCCGGAAAAGAGCGCGGCGAAAGCACCCGCCGGCGACAAGGCGAACGTGCAGGAGCATCTCACCCGCCCGATCGCGATCGACGTCAACGGCACGCTCTTGCCGAGCGAAGTCTCCGGGATCGTGCGCAACGGGCGCGTCTTCGTGCCGATGCGCGAGCTTTTCGAAGCGCTCGGCATCGAGCTCGTACGCAGCGGCTCGCGCTTGCAGGCGCGCTTGCCGACCGGCGGCGTCGTCGCCGAGATCGGCTCGAATCGTCTCGTCGTCGACGATGTTCCGCAGCATTTGCCGAGCCCGGTCATCGAAGTCGCCGGGATCGTTTACGCGCCGCTCGAGGCGCTGGTCGCTACCTTCGGGGCGCAGGTCGCCTACGATCAGCGCGGCGCCAAGATCGAGGTGATCTCGGGCTTCATCGGCAGGAATAGCCTGGCCGAGATGCGGCGGGCCGGCGGCGGCAGCGACGTGCAGGGCGTCGTTTCGGAAGTCGATCTCAACGCACTGCCGCCGACCGTAACGGTCGTGCGTGGCGGGGAAGAACGCACGATTTCGGTAACCTCGGGTGCCAAAATCTGGAGCGAAGACGTCGCGATCCACACCCAGCAGCGCTCGACCCTCGATGCGGTCCAAGTCGGCGACGCGGTTCACGCGATCCTCGCGAAGGATGGCCGGGTCCTGGCGATCTTCGATTTCTACAAATCCGTTGGCGGGACGATCGCCGCCGTCGGCAAGGACTCGTTCGTGCTCGGAAGCGGCCGGGTCGTCACCCCCGATGCGCAGACGCCGATCACCGTCAACGGCAAGGCGGCGACGCTCGCCGACCTGCACGTCGGCGATAGCGCGCTCGTGCGCAGCAACCCGGAGAGCGGCGAGCTGCGCGAGATCGTCGTCTCGCGTCCGCTCGCCGCGCAAGCGCCGACGGCGACGCCCGCGGCTTCGCCCGCGAACGCCGCCGTGATCGCATCGCTCTCGCTCTCGAGTTCGCGTCCACTGCGTGCCGGCCAAACGCTCGTGGTCACGCTCGAGGGGACGCCGGGCGGCACGGCGACCTTCGACATCGGCGATTACCTGACGGGGCTGCCGATGAGCGAGGGGCCGCCCGGGACGTACGTTGGTCGCTTCACCGTCCCCGATCGCTTCAACGTCGCCGACGTTCCGGTCTTCGGAAACCTCGTCGTCGGCGGTACGTCGGCTCCGCGCACGCAAGCGCCGCTGCAATTTTCGGCTTCGACCCTGCCGCCCTCGATCGGGAACGTCGCGCCGTTTATCGGCGCGAGCGTCGACAACCCGCGCCCCAACGTCTACGCGACCTTCGGGACGCCGACCGGAATCCCGATCGACCCCGCGAGCATCCGCTTGATCGTCAACGGAGCGGACGAAACGGCGGCAGCCGTGCGCGGCGACGCCTTCGTGCTGTGGCGCCCGGGGACCGATCTGGAGGGTCCGGTTACGGTGGAGGTGCGGGTCGCCGACGCCGCCGGAAACGAGGCTTCGAAGACGTGGTCGTTCTCGGTGACGGCGCAATGAGCACCTCCGACGAGGAGCGCGATTGCATCTTTTGCAAGATCGCGCGCGGCGAGATTCCGGCCAAGATCGTCGCGCGCGAGAACGGCGTGCTCGCCTTCCGCGATCTCAACCCCAAAGCGCCGACCCACTTGCTCGTGATCCCGGAACGCCACGCGCGAGATCTCGGCGAGTTCGCCGCCAATGCGAGCTCGCAGGAACTCGGCGCGCTGCTGGCGCTTGCGTCGCGGCTCGGCCGCGCCGAAGGTCCCGGCGGCTATCGGGTGGTGATCAATGAAGGCAGCGACGGCGGCCAGACCGTCCACCACCTCCACCTGCACGTGCTCGCCGGCCGCCGCATGACCTGGCCCCCCGGCTAGGAAATCGGCGCGGGCCGGTAGGTTCCGATGAACCAGAGCTGACCTTCGGGATCGCGAGCCACGTAGTCGCGCGAGCCGTAGTCGGTCGCGCCGAGCGGCTGGACGATCGTCGCGCCGGCCGCCCTCGCGCGCGCAAAGTGTGCGTCGATGTCCTCGACGATCAGGTAGCAGCAGGTCGTCACCGCGCCGCCGAGTTGGGAGGGCAGCGACAGCGAGTACCCGTCGTCGCGCGCGGAGCCGAGCATGAACAGACTCGAGCCGAAGCGTAGCTGCGCGTGGACGATCTGCTCGCCGTCACCCGGCACGACGAACGCTTCCTCGAAGCCGAACGCGTCGTGCAGGAAGCGGATCGCGGCACGCGCGTCCGCGTAACGCGTCGCCGCATAGAGTTCGGGAGGGAGCCCGGCGCCCGCGTCCTCGCCGCCGGGTTGCGACGCGAGCGGGTGATAGGTGCCGAAATTCCACCGGTTCCCGGCCGGATCGAGCGCGGAAAAATCGCGCGAGCCGTAATCGGTCTCGTGCAGTTCTGCCACGATCGTGGCGCCGGCGACGCGCGCGCGTTCGAAGCGGGCCTCGACGTCGGGAACCGCAACGTAGATTCCGCCGGTGATCGCGCCGCCGAGGGCGGCCGGCGGCTTCCAGTTTCGTTTGGTGTCGCTGCGCGCGTCGCCGCACATCAGGAGTCCGACGCCAAGCCGCAACTCGACGTGTGCGAGCCCCTCGCCTGGGCCTGCGCGACGAGGTGTTCCTCGAAGCCGAAGGCCCGCTCGAGAAAGGTGATTCCCTCGCGCGCGTTCGGGTAACAGAGTCCGGGGATGAGGTCGGGGGCGGCGGTCGCTGTTTGCATGGCGGCAGCATAGAGCACGTTCGAGGCGTCCGTCTTGGAAATTCTTCCGCAATCCGACCCGCTTACGCGACGACGACCTCGGCGCGCGGTCCCGGCTCGGCGATGCCGGCGGCGCCCGGATAGCGCTGCGCGGCACGGTATTCGCGCGGAGAGAGCCCCGTGAACGCGCGCATCTCGTTGCCGAAATGCGACTGGTCGTAGTAGCCCGCCGCAGCCGCGACCTCCGCCAGCGAGAGCCGCTCGTCGCCAAGTAGCTCGACGGCGTTGCGCGCGCGAACGAGCGACGCGAAGCGCTTCGGCGCGACCCCGATCTGCTCGCGGAAGCGCCGGCCGAAGCGAGTCTCATCGATGCCCCGTTCGTCGCGGAGCGCCGCGATCCGCAGCGCGCCGCCGCGCTCGATCTGCGCGGCTGCCCACGCGACCGCCGGGTCCGGGCTCGGTCCGCTCGCGACCGCGCCCGTAGCCACGCAAGCGCACGGGCGACCCGTTCGCCGCCGCCGCGTGCCTCGCCCAGCCGGCCCTCCAGCGCCTCCGCCGCCGGTCCGATCACCTGGCCCAGGTCCGAGGGTGAAGCCGGACAACTCGCCAAGCGGACGCCCGAGCACGCGATACGCGCCGAGCGGCGTAAGGACGATCCCGAGGACCGCCGTGCGCCCCGGGGGCGCTTCGATGACGTACGGACCAGCGTGCATCCCGCCGAAGCACAGCGGCCGAAACGGATGAGCGTAGGGTTCGCCTTCGACCGGGCGGTGCGGCAGCCGCAGCTTCAATTGACGCGGTTTTCGGCTTGTGGTACCGTGGCGAGGTTGTCGCGGCGCCGGTCGCGGCTCGATGACGCCCGCTGCGCGGGTTGAAAGGGGGTCGTTCGTTGGAAGTTCGCGTCGCACCGGGCGAGACGATCGAGAGCGCGCTGCGCCGTTTCAAGAAGGCCACCCAGAAGGCCGGCGTGCTCGCCGAAGCGCGCAAGCACGAGCATTACGAGAAGCCGAGCGTTCGCCGCAAGAAAAAGTCGGCGGCCGCGCGCAAGCGCCGCACCTGAGTTCCCGGCACGGCCGCGCGTGAGCCTCAAAGACCGGATCGCGGCCGACCTCAAAGACGCGATGCGTGCCAAAGACCGCGACCGGCTCGACGCCCTGCGTTCGACCCTCTCGGCGTTTTCGTACCGCCGCATCGAGGCCGGACGCGAACTGGAAGAAGCCGAGCAGATCGAGGTCGTCCGCAAGCAGGTTCGCCAGCGCGGCGATTCGATCGTCGAGTTCGAGCGTGGCGGCCGCCAGGAGCTGGCCGCCAAGGAACGGCGCGAGCAGGCGATCCTGGAGGCGCTACTCCCCGCCCAGACCGATCCCGAGACGCTGCGCGGCGAGGTTCGCCGCACGCTCGAGGCGCTGCCACCCGGCGAGCGCGCCATGGGCCCGGCGATGAAGGCCGTGATGCCGGCGCTGCGCGGCCGAGCCGACGGGTCCGCGATCCGGACGCTCGTCGAGCAGGAACTCGCCGCGCTCGGCGGGGCGTAACTAGTTTCCGCCCGTCCGGGTAGAAGAAGACGAGATGGTTCTCCGGCCGGTTCGCCTGCTCTTGGCTGCGACCGCAGTGCTGCTTGGAGCGTTCGCGCTTCTGGGCGCGGCGCCGAGTTCGCTCGTCGCTTCGCCCGCGGCTTCGCCGGCCGGTGCGTTCCTGCGCGTCGCGAGCGGCCCCGAGATCGGCGGGCTCTTGCTCGCGATCGGCTTCGTCGGCCTGTTGTTCGAGATGCTGACCCTCGGCGGCGTCGCGGCCGCAATCGGAGTCGCGGCGCTGGCGCTCTTCTTTGGACTCCACCTGATCGCGGGGACGGCCGGCGTCGCCGTCGCGCTGCTGGCGGCCGTCGGGGTCGCGGGCATCCTGATCGAACTACACGTGCTGCCCGGGCACGGCTACGCCGGCCTTCTCGGGCTCGTCGCGCTGCTGGCGGCGAGCGCGCTCTCGTTCGGCTTCGCCTTGTTTCTCGCGGCCCAAGCCCTCTCGATCGCGATCGTGCTGACCGCCGCGACCTTCTTCGTTTCGAGCCGGCTCTTGCCGGAGAATGCGTTCTTCCGGCGGATCGCCCTCGGGGCGACGCAAGGGCCGGAGTACGTCTCGAGTTCGGATTTCTCGTCGTTGCTGGGACGCGAAGGGGTCGCCGCTTCGTTCTTGCGTCCGGCCGGGGTCGCGACGATCGACGGTCTGCGGGTCGACGTGCTCACCGAAGGCGATTTCGTGCCGGCGGGAACTCCGATCTGGGTCGCGCGCATCGAAGGCGCGCGCATCTTCGTCGAGCCGCTCGCAAAGGAGAGCTAATGGTCGGTGCCGGCTTGAGCATCGTCGCGATCGTCATCGTGATCGCGGTCGTTTTCGGAATCTTTTTGTTCCTGTACTACTTTCCGCTCGGGCTGTGGATCCGCACGCTGGCCGCGGGTGTCCCGCTGACGATCACCTCGCTGGTCCGCATGCGGCTGATCGGTATCGCGCCGGGCGTGATCGTCAACAACCTCGTGCGCGCGCGCAAAGCCGGGCTGGCGCTGACGGTCGACCAGATGCAGTCGCACTACCTCGCCGGCGGTAACGTCGAGGCCGTGACGCTGGCCCTGATCGCCGCGCAGCGCGCCCAAATTCCGCTCGAATGGGAGCGGGCCGCGGCGATCGATCTCGCGGGACGCAACGTCCTCGAAGCACTGCAGACCTCGGTGAACCCCAAGGTCATCGAGACGCCCATGTTCCAAGGCGTCGCGCAGAACGGCATTCAGCTCAACGTCAAAGCGCGGGTGACCGTGCGCACCAATCTCGACCGCTACGTGGGCGGCGCCGGCGAGCCGACGATCATCGCGCGCGTCGGCGAGGGCGTCGTCTCGGCGGTCGGCGCCGCGATCGATCACAAGGAAGTGCTCGAGTATCCCGATCGCATTTCGAAGGCCGTCCTGCAGAAGGGGCTCGACGCGGGGACCGCCTTCGAGATCGTCTCGATCGACATCGCGGACGTCGACGTCGGCAAGAACATCGGCGCCGAGCTGCAGATGTCGCAAGCCGAAGCCGATCGGCGGATCGCGCAAGCCAAAGCCGCCGAGCGCCAGTACAGCGCGCTGGCCGCCGAGCAGGAACAGAAGGCGCAGACCCAAGCGATGCGCGCGAAAGTCGTCGAATCCGAAGCGCAGATCCCGCTCGCGATCGCCGCAGCCTTCCGCGAAGGCCATCTCGGGGTGATGGACTACTATCGCTTGAGCAACCTGCGGGCCGATACCGAGATGCGCTCGGCGATCGGCACGCAAGCGAGCGCAGGCGACGATGGGATGCGCCCGCCCGGCCCCGCCGGCGCAACGCCGTAGGCGGTCCCGAGTGGATCTCGGAAATGCGGTTTGGATCGGCGTACTGACCGCATTTGCGATCGCCGCAGCGCGCGGCCGCTCCCGACGACGGCGCGTCCGCCAGGCGTCGCCGGGAATGCCGGCAGCGTTACCCGCCGGCGCTGCCCTCCCCGCATGGCGATCGCGCCGGCCGGGCCGAATGGCCGCTCCGACCTCCCCGGTCGTTGCCAATGGCGCAAGCGCACAGGCGACTCCGCCAACTTCGCGTGCGCGGACCGCGACCACCGCAGCAGCTGCGCCGGTCGGCGCCGACGAGGGCTGGCCCTTTGCCGGGTCCGGCGGCCTCGCTTCGGCCTTCGGCGGCACCTCGTTCGGGGCGAGTTCGGCGGGGGCGGCTCCTGCGAGCGCCGCGTCCGCCGTCGCGGGACGGCCGCCGTTGCTCGCGGTGCTGCGGCGGTCCGCCGCTTCGGCCGTCGTCGCAGGCGAGGTCCTCGGCCCGCCGCTCGCCTTGCGCGAGCCCCGCCCGTAGCCCGAAGCTGCAATCCGGTCGCGACCGACCGCGACGTGCGTCTGGGCTACGGACTCCGTCACTCGCCGCGACCGCCAGCGCGTTCCCCGGGCGAAACCCCGCGCCTCCGAGCACGCGTTGAAAGGCCCAAGTGAAGCAGCGCGCGCGAGCGGGTCCCGGATTCTGACCGAGCAGTCGGAGCGGATCGTCGATCTTGCCTCGCTTGGCGATCCGTTGCGCCTCTGCGGCGACCGTGACCGCAACCTGAGCGCCGTCGAGCAGTTGCTTCCGGTCGTTCTGCAGGTCGACGGCGAGCGCTTGCGGGTGCGCGGCGAAGCGCGCGCGGTCGCATCCGCCGTCGAAATCCTCGCTCGGCTGCGCGCGGCGGCCGACGGCGGCGCGCAACTGACCCCCCACGACGTCGCGCTTGCGGCCCGCGAGGTTCTCGGCGGCGCCGAAGAGCGCGCCCACCCCAAGACGATCCTGGTCACCGCTCGCGGCAGAGAACTGCGCCCGCGGACCGAAGGGCAACGCCGCTACGTGGAAGCGATCGAGCGAAACGTCTTGACGTTCGGGATCGGTCCGGCCGGCACGGGCAAAACGTTCCTCGCGGTCGCGTGCGCCGTGCGCGCGCTGCGCGACAAAGAAGTCTCCCGCATCGTGTTGACGCGGCCCGCGGTCGAGGCCGGCGAAAAGCTCGGCTTTCTGCCCGGCGATCTCCGCGAAAAGGTCGATCCGTATCTGCGCCCGCTCTACGACGCACTGGCCGAATGTCTTGACGAAAACGCGGTCGCGAAACTCCTCGAACGGGGAACGCTCGAAGTGGCGCCGCTCGCCTACATGCGCGGCCGCACGCTCTGGGATTCCTACGCAATCCTCGACGAAGCGCAGAACGTGACCCGCGAACAGCTCAAGATGTTCCTGACGCGCCTGGGGGCGGGAACGAAGATGATCGTCTGCGGCGACGTCACCCAAATCGATCTGCCGCGCGGAGTTCACAGCGGCCTGCTCGACGCACCGCGGCTCTTCGAAGGCGTGCCGTCGATCGCGCTCGTCGAGTTCGGCGACGAGGACGTCGTGCGCCATCCGCTCGTCACCGAGATCATCCGCGCCTACGCGCGCCTCGCCTCCACCAACGCTTGATTTACCTCCGCAACCGCACCCGAACGCGCCTCGACCTCGCGCGCTGCGCGCGCACGACCCGGCGCTTGCTTGTAGCCCTCGGGCGCCCCCACGACTCCGTCTCGCTCAGCTTCGTCGGCGACACCGGCATCCGCCGCCTCAACCGCGACCATCGCGGCGTCGATCGCCCGACCGACGTGCTCAGCTTCCCGTTCCACGAACCCTTTCGCGCCCCAGACGCACGGCGCGGCGCCCCCGAAATTCTCCTCGGCGAAATCGTCATCAGTCTCCCCACCGCCGCCCGCCAGGCCCGCGCTTACGACGCCACCCTGCGCGCCGAAGTCGAACGCCTCCTGATCCACGGCCTCCTCCACCTCCTCGGCCACGACCACGAAGACCCACACGAGCGCGACCGCATGCGGCGCGAAGAGCGCCGCCTCGCCAAAGCCATCGCGCTGTCCTGGCCCTACGCGAGCACGCTCCCTCGCCGACACCGGCGGGTCGAGCGGCACGATTCGGTGACGGGGCCTCGCAGCTCGCCGCCGGAGCCAACGAGGAGCGGGGCGACGAACCGCACGCCCTCGTGCGGCCTTCAACGACGGCGAGAGGCGGCGAGTGCGGGAGTAGCTTTTGCGCACGGAAGCGCAAAAGCGGGCGTCCCCGGCACCGAATCGAGGCGCTCGGTCCGCCCCGGAACTCGAATAGACCGGCGGCCCGCGGGAGCAAGCGCCAAGCTGGGGAAAGGTGTCCGCTGACGATGCATCCTGCCCGATTGCCTCCCGGCGTCAGGCGCGTCCACGAAAACCGGCTCTGGGCGTCCTTCGACTATGCGTTCTCCGGGCTCGTCTACGCCGCGCGAACTCAGCCGAACATGCGGATTCACCTCGCCGCCGGCGCCCTCGCGCTCGCGGCGAGCCTGTTTTTGCGTTTGGGTCGGGCCTACGTCGCGCTGATCGTGATCGCGATCGTCTTGGTGATCGGGGCCGAGCTCGTCAACACGGCGGTCGAAGCGATCGTCGATCTGTTGACGGTCGCGCACCATCCGCTCGCCAAAGTTGCCAAGGATGCGGCCGCGGGCGCGGTGATGGTCGTGTCGCTCGGAGCGGCGATCGTGGGCTACCTCGCATTCTACGAGGGGATTACCGCGGGCGGGGCGCGCGTCAGTGCTGCGCTGGTCGAGGTTCCGCGCAACTACGCGCTGGTCGCGCTCTTGATCACCGGGGTCGTCGCGATTTTGGGGAAGGCGCTCTTCCGGCGGCGTGGCTCGCCCTTGCAGGGTGGTGCGATCTCGGGACATGCCGCGCTGGCGTGCGCGGCCGCCACCTCGATCGCGCTCCTGGGCGGAACGCTCGTGCTCGCGCTGCTCGGATTCTTTCTCGCGTATCTAGTCGCGCAGAGCCGAGTCGAAGGCGGGATCCACCGGCTCGGCGAGGTGCTGCGCGGAGGTTTCGTCGGAATCGCGGTCGCGGCCGCCTTGTTCCTCTTGGTCCGCGTATGAGTGCGGAGTGGCCGCCACTGGTCGCGCTTGCGATCTTGGTCGCCGCCTCGGCATTTTTCTCGGGCTCGGAGGCGGCGCTGATCTCGATCTCGCGCTTGCGGGCGCGCGCGCTGGCGGAGCGCGGAGTGAAGGGAAGCGCGGCGGTCGTGCGCTTGCTCGCCGACCGCAACCGGGTGCTGACGACCCTGTTGATCGGCAACACGGTGGTGCTACTCGCTGCCGAAGCGCTGGCGACGCTCCTCTTGGTGCGGGCCGGAATCTCCAACCCGGCATTGTGGTCGACGGCCGTCATGGCCGTGATCATCCTGACCTTCGGCGAAATCATCCCCAAGACGGTCGCCGTTGCGGCCAGCGAACGCTGGGCGATTCGCCTGGCACCGCTGGTCGAGCGGCTCGCCTGGCTGATGACCCCGATCAACGCGACCTTTCTGTTCTTTACGAATTGGGTGGTACGGCGCTTGGGCTACGCGTCGGGGACGCGCGGCCCGTTCGTGACCGAAGACGATATTCGCAATATCGTCGACGTCGGCGTCGAACAGAACGTGCTTCAAGAAGAAGAGCGGCGCATGATCCACTCGGTGATCCAGTTCGGCGATACGATCGTGCGCGAGGTGATGACGCCGCGCCTCGATATGGTGGCCTGCCCGGTCGAAACCTCGCCGCGGCGCGCGCTCGATCTCGTGATCGCGGAAGGGTATTCCAAACTCCCGGTCTACGAGGAGACGATCGATAACGTGGTCGGCGTCGTACACGACCGCGAATTGCTGATCGCGCTGGCAAACGGGACGCTTGCGCAGAGCCCGCTGCGCGGCCTGATGCGCTCGATCACGCTCGTGCCCGAGAGCAAGCGCGTCTCCGAGTTGCTGCGTGAGATGCAGCGCGGCAAGTTCTCGCTTGCGATCGTGGTCGACGAGTACGGCGGAACCGCGGGTCTGGCCACCATGGAAGATTTGCTCGAAGAGATCGTCGGCGAGATCCGCGACGAACACGACGAGGGCGAGGACGAGGCGATCCGGCTGCTCGGCGACGACGAAGCGATCGTCGAAGCGCGCACCAACGTCGAAGACGTCAACGCGCGCCTGGGTCTGCACTTACCACACGAAGAGTTCGAGACGATCGGCGGCTTGACGGTCGGGCTCTTCGGACGCTTGCCGAGCGAAGGCGAGGCGGTGATCAGCGAGGACGGAGCGGTCGAGTTGCGGATCGAGCGCACCCGCGGGCGCCGCATCCTGGCCGTCCGCGTCCGCAAGGAAGGGCTGGCGCGCGGGGCGACCGACGAGCGCGCCGATGCCGGAGTTTCCCTCGAGGGCCAGCGCGCGCGCTAAGATGAGCGAGGACGAGGAGCTGCTCGAAGCCGCCCGGACCGCGCGTGAACGCGCCTATGCGCCGTACTCGGCCTACGCGGTCGGCGCGGCCGTGCGCTGCGAAGACGGTTCGATCGTCTGCGGCAGCAACGTGGAAAATGCGTCCTTCGGTCTCTCGATCTGCGCCGAGCGGGTCGCGGTGTACAGCGCGATCGCAAGCGGCCGGCGGCGCTTCGTTTCGCTGGCGGTCGTCGGTCCCGCGGGCAGCACGAGCGCGCCCTGCGGCGCCTGCCGGCAGGTGCTCGCCGAATTCGCACCTCACGCGCGGGTCACGTTCGCAACCGAGAGCGCGAGCGCGACGATGCCGCTCGGCGAGCTCTTGCCGGCGGCCTTCGAGCTACCGTGAACCGGCGCGTCTACCGTGCGCGGGCGCTCGTCTTGCGGGCACGAAACCTCGGCGAGGCGGATCGCATCTACACGCTGTTCAGCGACGTGCGCGGCAAACTCGACGCAGTCGGTAAAGGCGTTCGCCGGACGACCAGCCGCATCGGCGGCCGGCTGGAACTCGGCAGCGAAGTGCAACTCGAGCTGCACCGCGGACGTTCCCTCGACGTGATCGCGAGCGCCGATGCGCTCGCGAACCACTGGGAAGGGCTGGTCGCGCCCGAGGCGTTCGCAACGGCGCACGTGGTCGTCGAGTCGCTCGACGCCTTCTGCGAGCCGGACCTCGCGCTCCCCGACGTCTACGCGCTTGCCCGCGGCGCCTTCGCGGCGCTCGCGTCGCGCGACGAGCCGCGCGCGATCCTGCCGCGTTTCTCGCTGCGCCTGCTCGCGCTGCTCGGCGTCGGCCCCGAACTCGAAGCCTGCGTGCACTGCGCGGGACCGCTAGCGTCGGCGTGGGGCGATCCGGAAGCCGGCGGGCTGCTCTGCGAGCGTTGCCGCCCGCACGGCCTGGAAGCGGCTGCGCTCGATCCGGCCGACGTCGAGAATCTGCGGGCGCTGGCCGCGCCGCGAACGAGCGGCGGCATGGCCGCGCTCGCGGCGCGTCCGGCCGCCGCACGTTTTGCCGAAACCTTCGTCGCGTATCAACTCGGCAAACGTTCTAAAGCGGCGCGGGTGCTCGAGGAGCTTGCGCGGTGATTCTGGCGCTCGACGTCGGCTCGCGCCGCATCGGGCTTGCGATCAGCGACCCCGGCGAGCGCTTCGCGTTTCCGCTGCGGACGCTCGAGCGCCGTTCGCTGCACGACGACCTCGAGGCGATCGTTGCTGCGGCGCGCGAGTACGGCGCGCGCACGATCGTGGTCGGCGACCCGCTCGCGCTCTCCGGTGCGCGCGGCCCGGCGGCCGAGAAGATGGACGCGTTCGTCGCGGTGCTGGCGCGCGCGTTCGACGGCGAGATCGCCCGCGTCGACGAGCGGCTGACGACCGCCCAAGCGAACCGCACGCTGCTGGCCGCCGATCTCTCGCGCAAGCGGCGGCGCGCGAGCATCGATCCGCTGGCGGCCGCGCTGATCCTCGAAGGATATCTTGCGCGAAGGAACCGCGAACGGGCATGAGCGGGCGCGGCCTCATCGTTGCGCTCTGCGGCGGGTTGCTCGCGCTTGGGCTGTTGCTCGCGGGCTCGCTCGCCTATCTCGTCGGCGGCGACCGCGCGCTGCCGGCGCGGCCAGTGCGCCTGATCATCCCGCCCGGCGCAAACGCGCGGGCGGTCGCGGTGCGGCTCGCAGGCGCGGGCGTCATTCGCTCGCCGGCACTCTTCGTCGCCTTGGCGCGATTCGAAGGCAAAGCGCGGGAGGTGCGCGCCGGCGTCTTTCGCTTTGCGCCGCATCGCTCGCTCGCTGAAGTGCTGGGTACGGCGACCAGTGCCGGAGCGCAGCTCGCGCCCTGGGTCACGATCCCCGAAGGCTTCACCGTGCGCCAGATCGCGGCGCGGCTCGGTGCGGCGGGCGTCATCGCCCCGGCGCTCTTCGAACGCTACGCCGCCAACCACGCGATCTCGCTCGGCGGCGTGAGGACGCGTTCGCTCGAAGGCTTCCTCTTTCCGGATACGTATCGCATTCCGCTGGACTCGAGCGCCGCAGCGATTGCGGCGATGATGGTCGCCCGCTTCCGCGCCGAATTGCCGCCCGACGCCGCGCGCCTGGCGCACGCGCAGGGGCTCGACCTCCCCCAGATCGTTACCATCGCCTCGCTGATCGAGCGCGAAGCAAAGCGCGATTCCGCGCGCCCGCTGATCGCAAGCGTGATCGCGAACCGCCTGCGCTTGGGGATGCCGCTGCAGATCGACGCCTCGCTCGAGTACGCATTTCCCCGGCACCGCACCGTCATCACCGAAGCCGACCTTCGGCA